>DAOTMJ010000007.1 GCA_035450225.1 Candidatus Hydrogenedentota bacterium | reverse complement strand
TTCGTGTCGAACACCGTCTCATTCGACCGGTCTGAAAATGTATAAACTCCAGTGCGCCGATACACCGGCGCATTCCATTTAGTACCATAAAGTCTGGCTTCTACAAAAAACAAGAAGAAATTCTTGGGCAACTTGCGCAACCAATTGAAGTTCCATGATTTAGCGGATGCGAAAATCGCGGGGTTTTGAGAGCGATTACGATTACGAGCACGATTACGAGCACGAGCACAAAGAGAAATTGGGTTGTGGGTGATGTCCACGTCAGTTGCGGTATGTATAAAATCGTGTATTTGGCGGCAGCTATCCCGTTTTTCGAACGAAAGCCACGCGAGTCACAAAAAAGAAACGCTTCTCCAAAGAGAAGCGTCGGCCCGAAGATTCGATCTTCGGGGGGGTTATCTGACCCAATTAGAGCATGGACCTTTTTTTGATGTCAAGGTTTGGGAACAAAATATTGGATTGAACAGTGAAGCGTGTAATTGCCTACATAGACGGATTCTGTTTGAAGAGACCGAAAGAATGGAAATAAGACTTGGGAACAACCTGGTGGTGCTGTAGCCGGCCTTGTGTGCAAAGAGGATGAAACGCATGGACATGGAGCGGATTGGGCAACAGGCGCGGGCGGCGGCGGACGTGTTGCGCCCGATGACGAGCGCCGTCAAGGACGCGGCCCTGATCGGCATCGCGGAACGCATGGCCGCGTCGTCGAATCGGTTGAAAGCCGAAAACGCGAAGGACCTCGAAGCGGGCCGGGCCAAGGGCCTGTCGGCGGCCATGCTGGATCGGCTTGAATTGAACGACACGCGGATCGCGGCGATGGCGGACGGCCTGAGGGCCGTCGCGGCGCTGCCGGATCCGGTGGGCGAGATTCTGCATCAGACGGTGCGTCCGAACGGCTTGCGCATCGCGCGGATTCGACAGCCGATCGGCGTCGTCGGCATCATCTACGAAAGCCGCCCGAACGTGACGGCCGACGCGGCGGCGCTGTGCCTGAAATCGGGCAACGCGTGCATTCTCCGCGGCGGTTCGGAATCCATTCACTCGAACATGGCGATCGCGCAAGTCTTCGTCGAGGGCGCGGTGGCGGCGGGCGTCCCGGAACACGCGGTGCAAATCGTAACGACCACGGATCGCGCGGCCGTCGGCGAGATGCTCAAGATGGACCGATATATAGACATGATCGTTCCCCGCGGGGGCAAAGGCCTGATTGCCCGCATACGGGACGAATCGCGGATCCCGGTCGTGGCGCACCTCGACGGCATTTGCCACACCTACGTGCATCGCGACGCGGACCTCGCCATGGCCAAGGCGATCTGCCTCAACGCGAAACTCCAGCGGCCCGGCGTGTGCAACGCGATGGAGACGCTGCTGGTTCATGTGGACGCCGCCCCGCGGTTTTTGCCGGAGATGGCCGAGGCGTTGCGCGCGGGCGGTTGCGAACTGCGCGGATGCGCGCGGACGCAGGCCCTCATCGGATGCGCGCCCGCAACGGATGATGACTGGATTACGGAATATCTCGACAAGATTCTGTCCATTCGCGTCGTGGACTCGCTGGAGGACGCCATCGCCCATATCAACACATACGGTTCGCATCATTCCGACGCGATCGTTACGGATAGCTACGCGGCGGCGGAACGCTTCCTCGACGCCGTGGATAGCGCAACGGTGTATGTAAACGCATCCACGCGGTTCACGGACGGCTACGAATTCGGCATGGGCGCCGAAATCGGCATCAGCACGAACAAACTGCATTGCCGGGGTCCCATGGCGCTTGAGGAACTGACCACGGTGAAATACGTGATTCGGGGATCTGGGCAAATCCGTGAATGACGCCTTACGTATCGGCGTGTTCGGCGGCACGTTCGATCCCATCCACAACGCCCATTGCGAACTGGCCCGGACGGCCCTCCGCGCCGCCCGGCTGGACAAGGTTCTCTTCGTCGTGTCGGCGCGGCCCCCCCACAAGGGCGGCGAAACGCATGCGGACGCCGAGGATCGCTATGCGCTTGTCCGCGCGGCGGTTGCGGACATTCCCGGCGCCGAGGCGTCGCGCTTGGAAATGGATCGCAAAGGTCCCTCATACACCGTGGATACCCTGCGCGCGGTCGCGAAAGCCTATCCCGGCGCGGATCTTTTCCTTATTGTCGGATACGACGCCCTGCTCGACTTGCCCAAATGGCATGACGCGGCCGGTATTCTACGTCTGGCGCGCGTGCTGGCGGCCCGGCGGCCCGGTCCCGTTTTGAATCCGCCGCCCATGCTCGAAGGGCGCTACGAACTGCTTCCGTTCCAGGAAACCGGCGTATCGTCCACTGAATTGCGCAAACGGATCCGTGACGGCGCCCCGCTGGACGGATGGACCCCGCCCGTTGTCGCCCGGTTGATCGCCGAGAAGGGGATGTACCGTGGCGATTAGCAACCTGCCGCGGAAGGACGAATACCTTGGGCTGTTGCGCGGCCGCGTGTCGGACCGCACCTTGCGCCATTGTATCGGCACGGCTGAATTCATGGCCCTGCTGGCATCCCGCGTCGAAATCGGGCACGAAGCCGCCATGACAGCGGGGTTGCTGCACGATCTGTGCAAGGGGTTCGACGACGAAACCATGCTGGCGAAGGCCACGGACTACGGCATCCCCGTTCGCGACACACAACGGCGCAAGCCGGGGCTCCTGCACGGACCCGTCGCCGCGGAAGAAATCCACCGCCTGTTCGGCATCGAAGACGAATCCGTCCGCGATGCCATTCGCTGGCATACGACAGGCCGTCCGGAATGGGGTCTTCTCGGTCTCGCGCTGTACGTGGCCGATTTTGCCGAAAAGACACGGGATCATCCCGAGTCCGCCGAGGCGCGCGCGCTGCTCGAAAAAAACGGTTTTCGGGACACGTTGCTTTTCGTGTCGAGGCGAAAACTCGATTATGTTCGCAAAAAGCCCCATATCGATCCGACAACCGAGGCTTTCCACGCATGGCTGGAAAAGGAATGGGCATGATGGCCGCATACGATCCGTTCGCCGACATCGCGCCCTATTACGACACCATCATGGAGCACGTCAATTACGGGCGCTGGTTTCGGGTGACCGAAGCGCTGTCCACGCTGCTGCCGCCCGGATTCACGCATGTTGACGCGGCCTGCGGCACGGGCGTACTGATCAAACGACTGCGCGCGGACGGATGGCGCAGTTTCGGCGTGGACCTGTCGTTCGCCATGATTCGCGCTGGTCGCAAAGGCCCGCGCGCGTTGCCCGCGGCTACGGCGGACCTTCGCGCGCTGCCCTTGCATGGCGGGGCCGATTACGTGACATGCCTGTTCGACAGCCTCAATTTCCTGCTGGAATACGAGGACGTCGAACGCGCGTTCGGGCAGATTTACGGCGCGCTCGCGCCCCAGGGCCTCTTTTATTTTGACGTCGTCACCGAACGCATGGTCAAGGACTATTTCGAGGGGCAGGAGTGGATCGAACAGAACGGGCGCTTCTCGACGACATGGCGCAGCGCCTATTCGCACAAGACCGCCGTCGTGGACACGCATATCCGCGTCAACACAGGCGCTTCGGGCGAGGTGCGGGAACGCATCTACGACCAGGCGGACGTCGAACAGGCATTGCGCGCGGCGGGATTCCATATTCTGGGCGTGTTCGATGCCCACACATGGCGCGCGCCGGGGCGCAAGAGCATCCGCCTCGATTTCGTGGCGGTCCGGGAGCCGGGGCGATCGTTCCGCAAACTGTTCAACCGGCTCCTGCCGGAAATCCGAAACCGTCTCGCGGGCTGAACAAGCCGTTCCGGGCGCGATCAGACACGGAACAACCGGATTTCGTTCGTGTCGTTGGGCCGGGCGCATTCCGCATAGATGAACAACCGGCCTCCGGTCCGCAGCCAATGCGAATAGCGCCAAGTATGGTTGCCGCCCGGCGTGCCGCTTTTCACCAGCGGTTCTTGCGGCGTCAGGTCAACGACATGGGACAGGTCGAGGGTGTAGGCGAGGCCCGTCGCGATGTTGTAGTTGGGATCGCGCCATTGCGCATGCGACCCTTCGTAAACAAAAAGATACCCCGCGTCCATGGGCAGCACGCAGGCCGGGCGCGTGTAAAAATTGTGCCAGCCGCCGTTATCGAAAATGGGATTGCGCGGATCGCCCGTCCATTTTTCGCCGTCGTCGCTCGTGAAATGGTGGACCCGCTCGACGCGGTCAATACCGATGGCGTACAGGTGCCAGCAGCCCTCCGCCCACAGCACAAACGGATCCTTGAAACCCGGTCCGATCCCCGTGCCCCACGAATCCGGCGCTTCGACGACCACGCGCGCGGTACCCGGATCGAACCGCGCGGGGTCCGCCGCATCGTCGAGCCGGAGGATGTGCCAGCCGCCTTCGGCCCGCGTGGCGCACAGATAGATTTTGAACAGGCCCGTATGCGGATCATGCACGAGCGCCGGCCGTTCGACTGACCGCACCCCCAGAGCCTCGCGGCTAATCGCATGGACCGGCTCAAAGCGGATGCCGTTGCCGCTTCGCAACAGCCGCACTTCATAGCCGCGCTCGCCGGGCGGCGACGTTCCCTCGCGCATACGGGCCGCAAGCCAGAACGCGCCGTCCGCTCCCAGCGTCACCGACGGCGCGCCTGCCCACCATTCAGGCTCGTTCCGATCCGGTTCCAGAACGACATCATACGTCTCAAAAGCCCGCCGCAAGGATTCGCGCATGCTGTCCGTCACTCCCCGTTCAATACACGATAGTCCACGGTGCAATGGGCCGGTTTCTCAACGTGCCGCGCCAGCATGTACAACGTGTCGCTCAACCGGTTGACGAAGGCCAGGATGTCGGCGGCATCGAAGGCCGGAATCGTCTCCTTGAGCCGCGCCAGGTTCCGTTCAAGACGCCGTGCCAGCGTGCAGGCCCGGTCGAATTGCGCGGCCAGCATCGTTCCCGGCGACACGATGAATGCCTGCGGCAACGGCGTTTCCTCCTCAATCCGCTGTTGGAACGCTTCGATCTTGTCAAGGTACGCGCGCGACACCCGGCCTTTGCGGTATTCGGGATGGCGGTCGTGCGGATCGCTGCACGCGCTGCCAATCAGGAAATAGACATGAAGCAGCCAGAACAGAAAATCGGCGATTGCGCCATCCCCGTCCGGGTGTTCCTGTAACAGGCAAAGCCGCGCCATGGCCGTCTGCACGCGCAACTCGTCCAAAGAACCCACACACTCCATGATCGGATGGCTCTTGGAATACCGTTCGCCGCCCAGCGTGCCGGTCTCGCCCGCATCGCCCTGCTTCGTCGTTACCTGTGATTTCATGGCGCGCCTCATCGAATCTCGACGGCCACCGGACAATGGTCCGAGCCGGTTATTTCCTTCAGAATCGAGGAACTCTTGACACGCGGCAGGAAGTCCGCGTCCACGCAGTGATAATCCAGCCGCCAGCCGATGTTTTTTTCGCGCGCCCGGCCGCGATACGACCACCACGTGTAATGCCCCGGTTCCTTGCAGAAATGACGAAATGTGTCCACATGACCGGCGGCCAGAAACGCATCCATGGCGGCGCGTTCTTCAGGCAGAAAACCGGGGTTGTCCACGTTTTCCTTGGGCCGCGCCAGATCGATTTCCGTGTGCGCGATGTTGTAGTCGCCGCACAACAGGACGTGCCGCCCCGCCTTGCGCAGCGCCACGCAGCGATCGCGCAGCGATTCGCAAAACGCGAGTTTGTACGCAATGCGGGCGCGTTCCGGCTGGCTGTTCGGGAAATAGGCGTTTATCAGCGTGAAATCCTTGTACTCGGCCATCTGGATCCGGCCTTCGTTGTCGAACTCCTCCACGCCGAACGGCGTCACCGAAACCGGTGGTTTCTTTGCAAAAAGGGCTGTGCCGCTGTAGCCGGGCTTCCGGGCGGGATTCCAGTACAGCCGGTATCCCAGCGCCTCGAAGACCCCGGCGTCAATTTCCCCCGGCATCGCGCGTGTTTCCTGCAAGCACAAAATGTCCGGGCGATCCGATGCAAGCCATTCGAGGAATCCGTTTCGCAACGCGGCACGAAGCCCGTTGACGTTCCATGATACGATGCGCGTCATGACCCTGTTGTCTCCGGTTGGCCTCAGAAGCGAATATGAAAACGTTCGCCCGTGTTTTCAATCTCGATGGCGACGGATCGCGTGTCCACCCCGATCAACACGGCGCTGGTGTCGGGGATGCGCTCGCCGATATGCACCGGCTGCAGATTGATGATGGCCGACGCGTACGGATGGGCGCGATTCGCCGGGCGGACCATGTTGATGCGGATGTCGCCCAATCCCAGTCGTTCCTTGTCGCTTTCCCGCAGCACGGGCAGCGTCATCAGATCCACCGGAATCGGATCGCGCCGGGGTGCGGTTTTTGCGGGCGATGACGATTCCTGTGCGATTGCGGCAGCAACATCCCCGGCGGGAATCGGATCGATGGGCATTGGACCGGGCTTCGGCGGCGCCGTGTTTTTCGCGGTGGGTTTCTTTGGCGGTTCCGGTTTTTCCGGTTTCACAACGGATGCCGCGGCCACTGGGGCCGGCTCCGGCGGCGTGGGCGGAGTGACCGGCGGCATGGCAACCGGTTCGGCAACGACGGACGGCGGAACCGGTACGGATAAAGACGGTTGATGCGTCGGTTGTGGAACCGGTTCGGCGGCGGGCGGCGCGGTTGGAACCGATGCAACCGGTTGCGGCTGCGATACCGGCTGCAATACCGGAGACGGCAAAACCACCGGCGCCGGGATTGGTCTTGCAAGAAGGACGGATAAGGTCACGGATATTCCGACCACAAGCGCCGTCAGCACGATTGCGCCGGCGACCGCCAGCGCGGGCGTGATGCGCAACGACAGGCCGGAAGGCACGGGCCGGCCGCCGAGCAAATCCTGTTCGGCGGTTTCATGGCGAAAACCGGCATCGTCCGAACGATTGGCGTCGGCCTTTTCCTGTTCCACCTTCTTGAGCGCATCCAGAATCGAACTCATGATTGCGATTCGCTCTTGGACGCTTCGTCTTCCCGGGGACTGCGGGGAACCAGCGGGGGGCTCGCGGTTACGGGCGGCGTGACTTCCTTGGACGCTTCAACTTTCGGCGGTCCCAGGCGGTCGTCTCTGGGCGGAGGGTCCAAATCCTCGGCGGCAACCTGCGCGACCGAATCGGGCGCGGGCGGTGCGGCAACGGCCACCTCGGGCGGCGGCTGAACGATTTCCGGCAACGGCGCGGCGTCCGGCGCCGGAACGGCCGGTTGCGGCCCGGTCTGCGCAACGGATTCCGGCATGGAGGCCGCCGGTTCGGGTTTGCGCGATTGTCGAGCTTCCCGTTTTACAGACGCCTTCTTTTCGTCGAGCGACGGCGTGGGCGAATCCGGCAGCAGGCTCGAAAGAATCATGCGGACCTGCCTGCCCGCCATGCCGTCAATCATCAGCCCGGCCTCGGCCTGCAGTTTGGCCACGGCGCGCGCGGTGCGCTCGTCGTAACGGCCCTTGGCCGCTTCGGGCAAACGGCCCAAGGCCCGCAGCGCCTCTTGAAGCCGCTCCACATCCGGGCCTTCCATGTCCCGCTTCAATACCCGCGCCGCCGGTTCGGGATCGCGCCAGTAAACGGCGGCCTTGCCCGCGAAAACGGAGGCAAAAACGTCCTTTGTCACGACAGCCGGCTCCTCGCCGGTCGTTATATGCAACAACCCGTCGTCGGCGCGCATGAGCGCGATCCACGCCGGTCCCTGGGCGGTTTTGACTTGCGCCAACGCAGGCAAGCCGATGGCGACAAGTTCTTCGACGGACAGCGCAAGCATCTCGCAGGCCAAACCGTTGGCCCGCGCGAAGCCCGTTATCGAGGCGTCCGAACCGTCCTTCGGCTGATCGCCCACGACCGCCATGTTCCACGCCCGCATGATCGCCGACACCGCCTTGCCACGGCTCTGCGCCGGGTCGAGTTTTTCAAACGCCTCCACGGGCATCGGGGCCGTTTCCGGCTTTTCGATCGGCGGTTGCGGGGGCGGCTCGGCAGGCGCGACAGACACAGGGGCAACCACGGGCACAGCCTCGACAGGCGCCGGCGGGGCCATCGGTTCGATGGCTATCCGATCGGAAACGATCGGTTTGTTTTCCTGAACCGTGGCGCTGGCCTGCTTGATGGGTTCAGAAACGGGCGAGGCTTGCAACCAGCGCCAAACCGGCACGAATGCCGCGATCAACACCAGAATGGCCGCGGTGGTCCCAATCCATGCCGGATTCGGCAGGAACCGTTTCGCGGCGGAAAGCAAGGCGCCCTTGGCGCGAATCGTTTCGCCGCGGATTTCCCTCGATGCGCGCCGCACCACCGAAGCCGGAATTTCGCGGATCTCCCGTGTGTACCCTATCAACAGGGCCCGATCGCAAATGGCGTTGATGACCCGCGGGGTGCCCCCGCTCAGCCGGAAGATCGTTCGCAAGGCCCCCTTGGTGAAATGGACTTTTTTGCGTCCGCCCGCCACATGAAGGCGGTAGGCGATATATTGAATCGTTTCTTCCCGGTTCAATGGTTTCAAATGATAACGCGCCGTAATTCGCTGATTGAGTTGCCGCAACTCGTCCAACTGAAGATTTCGCGCGAGTTCCGGCTGGCCAATCAACACAATTTGCAGGAGTTTCTGCGATTCCGTCTCCAGGTTCGACAGCAACCGGATCTGTTCAAGCACGCCGGGCTTTAAATCTTGCGATTCGTCAATCACCAACACGCAATTCTTGCCGTGCGCGGCCCGATCCAGCAGATACCCGTTCAGTTCGTCCACGAGTTCCTTGATCGATCCGGCCCGGCTCTCGATGCCGAAATCCTCGTTGATCTTGCGCAGCAATTCGTCCGGCGAAAGGTAAGGATTGAAGATGAACGCCACTTCCGTGTCCGCGTCGAGCTGGTTCAGCAGGCTTCGGCAAATCGTCGTCTTGCCCGTCCCGATTTCACCCGTTACCATCACGAACCCCGTCCGGTTTCGGATGCCGAACATCAGGTGTGCGAAGGCTTCCTTGTGCTTTTCGCTCAGAAAAAGATAACGGGGATCGGGCGTCAGATTGAAGGGGCGTTCAGACAGCCCGTAAAACGCTTCATACATGCCGGTCCTCCACGCGGACGCATCCCGCGCCCCCGGGTAAACTCTTGACGGATCAGCATATCACCTCGCGCAACCCTTGTCAATGCAATCCCGCTTGGCGGCGGCTGGAATCGGGGCGCGGGAATCCGTATCCTTTTTGCGTATTGGCGGCATGGGCGCGCTGTTCCCGGGAAAGGTCCGGGGATGCGCGCCCGTATTTGTCGCAGTCTGGAGGATGAAGGCCATGGGCACAAAGAGCGTCTTTTATGATGAAGGGAAAGAGACGCTGTCGCAGGACGAGTTGCACAGACTGCAGTCCGAACGTCTGGCGGCCGTTTTCCGCCATGTTTACGACAAGAACACGACGCAGCGGGAACGATACCGCAATGCCGGCATTGCGCCGGAAGACATTCGCGGATTGGACGATCTGCGTCGGATTCCGACCATGGACAAGACGGACTTGCGCAACACGTATCCGCTGGGTTTGTCGTGCGTGCCGAAGCGCGAGATTCTCGAAATGCACATGTCCTCCGGGGCCACGGGCACACCGGTCGTTATGCCGTATACCCAGCACGATCTCGACCTGTGGGCGGAGTGCATGGCGCGCTGTCTCCGGATGGCGGGGGCGCAGGATGCCGACGTCATCCAGATCACGCCTTCGTTCGGACTGTTCAACGGTGGTTTCGGCTTTTACCGCGGGGCGGAAGCCTTGGGACTGTTCGTGTTGCCGACCGGTTCCGGCAACACCCAGCGTCAAATCCGGCTTGCGCGGGATTTTGGATCGCGGATTATCACCGGCGTGGTGTCGTATGGCATTCGGTTGATGGAAGTGCTCGACGAACTCGGCGAGACCCTTCCGGATCTTGAAATCGGCATTTTCGGCGGCGAGGTCTTTTCGGACTCAATGAAGGACAAGTTGGCGGAAGGGCTGGGCGTCGAGGTGTTCGACATCTACGGCATCACGGAGACCGGCGGCGTCGGCATGGGGATGGAATGTCCCGCGCACGACGGCCTGCACATCTGGGAAGATCACCACCTCATCGAGATAGTGGATCCGGCAACCGGGGAACCGGTTCCGGACGGCAGCCTCGGCGAACTCATCGTAACCGCGCTGACGCGCGAGGCGCTGCCGGCGGTTCGGTACCGGACCGGCGACCTTACGCGGATCGTTTCGCGCGACCGGTGCGCCTGCGGGCGGACGCACGTCCGCATCGCGCCGATTACCGGACGCACGGACGACATGCTGAATTTCAGGGGCGTCACCTTCTCGCCGTGGCAGGTCGAGCAGGCGCTCATGGAAATCCCCGGCGTCGGCGCGAACTACCGGATCGTCGTGGACGACACGGAAGGGTATTCGCATGTGAAGGTGGTCGTGGAGGCGGATTCAAAGGTGACGGAGGCATTCGTCGAACGGCATTTGCGCAATGCGATCGGCGTTCTGCTCGACGTGGACGTGCTGCCCTTGGGTGAACTGCCGCGCGACGAGGGTAAGGTCCGTCGCGTGCTTCACCGCGACGCGGAGGGCCGTCTACATTGACACGGCGCGGCGTCTCGGACGCGGCCGCTTGAAAGAAACCAACCATTCGCGATGCGGAAAACATCGCGCTACCGGCAAAGGAGAATCGGGAATGTCCATAGCACCACATGGCGGTCAATTGATTGATCGGTTGTTAAAGGGCGACGCGCTGGCCGAGGCGTCAAAACGCGCGGCGGCACTGCCGCGCATTGTCGTGGACGCCTACACGGCGTTCGATATTGACTGCATCGCGAAAGGCATGTTCAGCCCACTGACGGGCTTCATGGGCGAAGCGGAAACCCGCCGCGTCCTCGACACGATGTATCTGCGCGACGGCCTGCCGTGGACGATTCCGATCCTGCTGGCGGTCGATCAGGCCACCGCGGACGGGCTGGTGATTGGCGGCGATGCGGCCATCGTGGACGACATGGGCGACGTGGCCGCCATTCTGCATCTCGCGGAAAAGTTTTCGATGGACCACGCGTATATCTGCGAAAAGGTCTACCGCACGACGGACATGAACCATCCGGGCGTGGCGTACACGATGTCGCTCGGCCCCATTTTCCTTGCGGGTGAACTCGACGTGCTCAAGGCGCGGGAAATCGAATTCCAAGAATACAACCTTACGCCCCGCGAAACACGCGCCGCCTTCGAGGAACGCGGCTGGAAGCGGATTGTCGCGTTTCAGACGCGCAATCCCGTCCATCGCGCGCATGAGTATCTCCAAAAAGTCGCGATGGAAATCTGCGACGGCCTTCTGCTGCATCCGCTCATGGGCACGACAAAGAGCGACGACATTCCCGGCGACGTGCGGATGCAGTGTTACACGACCATTCTCGACATCTACTATCCCAAAAACCATGCCATGTTGTCGCTGATGCCGGTCAACATGCGCTACGCCGGTCCGCGCGAGGCGATCATGCACGCGATTATCCGCAAGAATTACGGCTGCACGCATTTCATTGTGGGCCGCGATCATGCGGGCGTCGGGAACTATTATGGATCTTATGACGCGCATTACATTTTCGATGAATTCGATCCGGCGGAAATCGGGATCACGCCGCTCTTTTTCGAGCATTCATTCTTCTGCAAGGCCTGCGGCAACATGGCTTCCATCAAAACGTGCCCGCACGACAAGAGCCACCACGTGTTCCTGAGCGGAACGAAGGTCCGGGAAATGCTCAAGGCCGGTGAAATGCCGCCGGTCGAGTTCACGCGCCCCGAAGTCGCGAAGATTCTGATCGCCTGGGCGCAGGGCGCGGGCGACTGATGGCCGGCCGCAAGGCAAAACGGATTCTCGTCGTCGGACTGGACTGCGCGGCGCCTCGATTCGTCTTCGGTCCGGATCGGTTCGACCTGCCCAATCTGCAACGGCTCGCCGCGAAAGGCTGTTGGGGCCGTCTGCGCAGTTGCGATCCGCCGATCACCGTGCCGGCGTGGGCGTGCATGACCTCGGGCAAAGATCCGGGCGTGCTGGGCTGTTACGGGTTCCGAAACCGCCGCGACTATTCCTACGAAGGCATGGTTACCGCAAATGCTTCCTCCATCCGCGCCAAGCGCGTGTGGGATATTCTCTCGCGCAAGGGACGGAAGGTCGTCGTACTAGGCGTGCCGCAAACGTATCCGGTAAGGCCGGTGAACGGCTGGCTCGTCGCCGATTTTCTCACCCCGGACACACGGGCCGATTACACCTATCCGAAGACGCTCAAGGACGAACTGGAACAAGCCGTAGGGTCGTACCTGCTCGACGTCAAGGACTTCCGGACAAACGAAAAGGCGGCCCTGCGCGATCGCATCTTCGCGTTGATGCACAACCGGTTCGACGCGGCGCGCTTTCTGATGGCGGACAAACCGTGGGACTTTTTCATGATGGTCGAAATGGGCGTGGATCGCCTGCATCACGCATTCTGGAAATACTGTGACCCGCGGCATCCAAAATTCGAGCCGGGCAATCCATATGCGCAGGTCTTTCGCGATTACTACCAGGCGCTGGATGCGCGTCTCGGCGAATTGCTGGCGCTGGCCGGCGACGAAACCGCCGTGATGGTGGTGTCGGACCATGGCGCGAAGGCCATGCAGGGCGGTATATGCATCAACCAGTGGCTCATCGAAAACGGCTGGCTGGGTCTGGCCGAACCACCGAATGGCCGAACGCGCATCGAAGACTGTAGAATAGACTGGCCGCATACGCGGGCATGGGCCTCGGGCGGGTATTACGGGCGTGTCTTTCTCAACGTGGAAGGCCGCGAACCACAGGGCGTCATCCCCGCGGCGGAATACGACGTATGCCTGAATGAACTGATCGCGGCCATCGAGGCAATGCCTGGCCCCGACGGACGGCTGCTCGGCAACCGCGCATTGAGGCCCCGCGACCTGTACAGGGAAGTCAACGGCGTGCCGCCCGACTTGTTCGTCTATTTCGGCGGACTGGACTGGCGGTCGGTCGGCGCGGTCGGGTTCGACGGTATCTATACATTTGAAAACGACACGGGGCCGGACGATGCGAACCACGATTTCGACGGCATTTTTATTATGGACGATGGAATGGGCCGGAAGGGTGAGGAATTGAAGGGACTGCAATTGATGGACGTGGCCCCGACAATCCTCGAATTGTCCGGCGTGGCCGTGCCGGAAGACATGCAGGGAAAGGTTATTGGGTAAGCCATGGAAAAAGGCGCAACCATTTGCCTGAGAGGAACCGAGGCCGGGGCCACCGCCCAGGCGCTCGTGTTTCGCCTAATCGAATTGGGACGCAACGCCGAGCGGATTGACGAGGACATGATCAAGCGTCTGGGCGGCGTGAAGCGCGCGGCGTTCGTGTGCGGGTTACTCAGCCGCAATGGCGTGTTCGCCGTTGTGACGGCGCCGGATATCCGCCCCGAAGGCAACGTGCTCGAAATGGAGGTTGACGAGCACGACACGCCGGATTTTGCGGCCGAGAAAATACTGGATGAGTTGGCCGAGCGAGATCTCTTGCGCATGGATGGCGTGCAGTATACGCCCGAAGAAGAAGAAGCGATTCGGAAACGACTGGCCGATCTCGGATATGTGGAATGAGTTGGGATCTGGAAGTTAGGAGTGCCGAATTCTTGGACGCTCTCTCAACTTGAAAATTCATAAAAAAGCCGTTTTTCGTTGGAATGGATAACGGACTCGCATTGAAGCATTGTTCAGGGAGTCGCGACATGACTGAAATAGGCACGAAAGCGTGGGACAGGCTGTCCAGCCGGTCCAACCGCCGGCTTGGCGCATTTCCGAAAAAGACCGACGGGCCAGTCCGTCCCGCGTTTCAGGTTCAAGGAATTCCTTGTGTTTGTTCAACACCGGGAAAAACAGGCAAGATCCCGGTATGCTCAAGATCCATAACCCTTTGTCCCAAAACCTTTGGTCGGTGGCCTTATAGCCCATGATGGTCGGTGTCAACTTGGCGGGATTGAAGCCGGGCCGCGGCGGCGGCGCGGAACACTATATCCGCAACGTGCTCGCCACGATGCGCGACGTCCAGCCGGACACGCGTTTCGTGTTGATTACGGATCCGGACAACCACGACAGTTTCGACGGCTGGGATCGCGAATGCCTTGCCGGCGCGGGACTTTTCTCGGGTCTTGAAAGCCGCGTCGAACGCGCCGCCCGACAGCGAAATGCCGATGTCTTGTTCACGCCGCTTGAATCGGCCCCCGCCAAAAGCAGCATCCCGATTGTCGTGTTCGCGCTCGACCTCTACGCATGGGAAGAGGACGCGGAGGAATCCGCGCGCAAGCGGGCCGTCCGGATCAAAACGGTGAAACGTGTCTGCGAAAACGCCGCCGCCATCGTCGCGCCTTCCGGATTCGTTCAGCGGAAGTACCTCGAACTGCTGGGTATTCCGCTGAACAAGGTGGTGGTCGCGCCGCTGGGCGTCTCGGAAGTGTTCGCAAAGCCGCAGACCTGCTTCATTCAAAAGCCCTACTTCCTGGTTGTCGGCGCGACGCGCGCCTATCGCAATCTCAAGCGGCTCCGTGAAGTCTTCGACATTCTAAAAGACGATTTTCCGCACGGGCTGGTCGTCGTGGGACAACCCGCCGAGGCCGAGCCGGCCGATTGGGGTCCCCGCGTCATGCGCATCGAATCGTGCCCCGCGACGCACCTCGCCGGGTTGTATCAGCATTGTGACGTGTTCATTCAGCCGTCCCTATACGAAGGCAGCGGCGTGACCGTGCTCGAGGCGATGCGGTCGGGCGCGCCGGTCGTCACGTCGCGCACCGGCGGCATCGCCGAGGTGGCCGGCGACACACCCATCTATTTCAACCCGGAAAGCACCCATTCCATCATTGCCGGCATCCGCTGGGCGCTCGACGAACAACCGGAACAACGACAGGCGCGCGTCCGATACGGAAAACAGGCCGCCTCGGAATACACATGGGAACGTTGCGCATGGAAAACATTGTCGGCGTTCAAGCGGACATAATATACTACTGACTACTGACTACTTCACATAAAGGAGGCCCGCATCAACATGAGCAACGACCTTCTTGTAGCCGTTATCATGGGCAGCAAATCCGACTGGGACGTCATGCGCCATGCCGCGGAGACACTGTCCGAATTTGGTGTCCCGAACGAGGCCCGCGTGCTGTCGGCCCACCGCACGCCCGACGCTTTGGAAGCCTACATGGCCGATGCGACCGCCCGCGGCTGCGAAGTGTTCATCGGCGCGGCGGGCGGCGCGGCGCACCTGGCCGGCGTCATGGCGTCGCGCACGATCAAGCCCGTCCTCGGCGTGCCCATGGCCAGCGCATTGCAGGGGCTCGACTCGCTTCTCTCGATGGTCCAGATGCCCGCGGGCATCCCCGTCGGCACGCTGGCCGTCGGCAAGGCCGGCGCCGTCAATGCCGCCCTGCTCGCCATCGCCATCCTCGCGCTCACCCGACCGGAATTATCCGAAAAACTCAATGCGTTTCGCGCGAAACAGGCGGACAAGATCCTCGGCGAAACGCTGTCATAACAGCGGGGGTATTCGTCTTTCTGCCGACGCGAATAATTCGTGTCTTACACGTTGGGCGCAGGTCTTTGCCATCTGCAAGAAGGACATTCCGGCGCTCATTGCGACCGTCGAATGCTCAATGAGCGTGAAACAGCACTCCGGCTCATGCAGCGATGCCGGACGAATGGTTCAGACGACTTTCCGGAAGAAACAGGCCGATAAAATTCCCGCCGGAACGCGGTGGCCGCCTGCGGCAAAATCGTTTGGCGTTCAATACAATCAGACGCCTTTGATAAGACGGGCGGCCAAATCCGAGGGAAGCCCCGCTTTGATGTTTTTTTGCGCGGCGGCGGCCACGTCGTATTCGACACGGCAGAACTCGAAGGTCATGCGATCGCTGTCGAACAGTCCGAAAGCGGCGCGGGGATCCCGGTCGCGGGGCTGGCCGACGGCGCCGGGATTGATGAAGTATCGGTTTCGGGGCCGTAATTCATGGACGGTTCCGGCGGTCGTGGCAAAATGGCCGCCGCGCTCCGAAAAGAACGACGCCCGATGGCTATGGCCGAAGAAACAGACCATGGTGTCGGGATTCTTCAGATGGGACAACTGGCGCATGGCGTCCAGCCAATCCACAATGTAGTCATCGCGGTTGCCCGGCGAACCGTGCACGCCCAGACAAACCCGGTCGAAGGCCAGTTGCACGGGCAGGGCCTTGAGCCATTCGCGGTTGTCTTCGCGGAGTTGGCCGGCCTGCCAGTCAATGGCTTTCTTGGCCGAGGACCGAAAGAACCATGTATCCTCGTTTCCGCACGCGGCGGCGTCGTGATTGCCCATCAGCGTCGGAATTTCCCGCGCGCGAATCAGTTCGATGACCTCGTTCGGCTGGGAATTGTAGCCGGCAAGGTCGCCCAAGCAGACGGTCTTGTCGGGGTTCAGCCTGTCAATTTCGGCCAAAACCGCCGAGGCCGCCTCCAGATTGGCATGAATATCGGCTATAATGGCAATGCGCATACAATAATCACTGCAAAAAAAATCCACGGCGCCGTTTCAGGCGCCTACCCCCATGTTACACGTTCTGTTCCTGTTTCTTCAAGACGTGTTTGAGTTGCGCCACCTTTTTTACCACGGATTCATTGTGGGGCGCCAGCCGAAGCGCCTGTTCCATGTGGTGCAGTGCCTTGTCGTACTCGCGCCGCTTGATGTACTGGACGCCGGTGTCATAAAGGGCCAAGACGGTCTTTTTGATTAGGCGGGGTGAACGGGGAAACTTGGACAGGGCCTGCTGGTAGCATTGCAGCGCGGTTTCGTATTCGCGCATTTCGAAATGGAAGTCCCCCATCGCTTCCTCATGCGAGATGTTTTCCGGCAAGGCGTTTTCGCGGGATGTCTCGCGTTTTCGTGCAAGCATCTCCTCGTATTCTTCAGCCGTATAGACGGCCTCGACCGCAGTCCGTTCAACGAGGATGCTGATGTTGTTGTCGTTTGGATCCTTCGAGATCAGATAGAAACGGGGATCCCGGGTGTTGTGGCGTTGGGGCGAAAAACCGCGTACGATTTCTCCGTCGCGAAATACCACGACCAGTTCCGGCCCTTCGGGGGTGAAGGCCTTGTAGGGGACGGGCGTGGCGGGCTTTCCGTCGAAACTTTTGACATGAAAAACCGCCTTCAGATCCTTGAAGTTGATCTTTTCCGTCTTGCCCAGCGGAACCCCGGATGCGTCGGTAAGGTCCAGATGAAACCCCTCGTCGGTAAGCACCATGGAAAAACAGACGCCATAGGCGCGCCGCCCGTCCGCAAACCGCACGACGAGCCGCTGGCGGGGGTGCTGGTGCCGCCTCTCCTCGAGACGTTGCTCCTGTTCGAGGCGCTGGGCAATGGGGCGGTAGTGTTTTGCACAAAAAAACTCCCCCTCGAATTGCGTCAGGCACTCTTTACAGCCGAACGTGCCGCAAACGCTGCAATATCCCACAACTTCACTCCGGGAATGGCTGGGGCACTTCACCATAAGCCGTACCTCTTTGCCGGCCATTCCTTCCCCAAGCAGCAATAGTCTAACTGATATTTCCAAAAAAAGCAAGATTAACAATGTAAAAAAGAAAAACGGGTGCGTTTAGAATGACGCGATCATGAAACCAGTGGACGGGGCGCAACCGAAGATGTTGGCGGGGTTGTGAAAGCAAAAACGGGATCGTACCGCGATTTTCGTCCATGATGATCCTTTCGCCCCCCTTCGCTCATCTGGAAAATCCATGCGGAAACGATATCCACATTGCGCGCCGGATGGTGCTGTGATAGGATCGCCGCGTTTTTTGAAACAACCACTTGTGCGGAGGAAACGCAAAATGAGATACAGGGTTCTCGGATGGATGGCGGCCTTGATTCTTGTGACGGTAGTGGCCGCGGCGCAGCAGGCAACGGATCCCGTTCAGGGCACATGGCGCGGCCTGTTCACGGACAAGGCCTGGCAAAACACGCCGTTGTCGGCCAAGATTGTCGCGGACGGCAGGGGCCTGTACCGCGTATTTGTCGAACTCGCGGACAAGGCCGGCAAACCGGTATCGGCGCTGGCCCGCGGATCGTTCGATGGTAAGAAGTTCACGGTAGATTGTGAATTGGATCTGGGCGCGGACTTCGGCGGCATGTGCAAACTGACGGCCAAGGGGGACGGCGCGCATATTACCGGCAAATTCAAGGGAAAGGACGCGCCGGGCGCGTTCAAACTGGATCATGTCTATATTCAGCCGCCGTCGTTGGGCGCGAAACCGCCCGCAAACGGCATCGTGCTGTTCGACGGCACGAATCTCGACGCATGGCAGCCAACCGAGAAGCCGTGGACCATCGTCGAGGGCGGCGCAATGCAGGTCGGCAAGGGCAATATCGTGTCCAAGCAGGAATTCGGCGATCACCGGATTCATCTCGAATTCCGCACGCCGCTCATGGCCGACAAGCGCGGACAAGCCCGCGGCAACAGCGGCGTGTACGTCTTCGGGCGCTATGAAGTCCAGGTGCTCGACAGTTTCGGGCTGCCGACCGCCGACAATGAATGCGGCGGCATCTACAAAAAGGCCGTGCCGAAAACCAATGCCTGCCTGCCGCCGACGGAATGGCAGACCTACGACATCACGTTCCACGCGCCGAAATTCGACGCGGCGGGCAATAAAACCAAAAACGCCGTCATCAGGGTCGAGTTGAACGGAACCGTAATTCACGACAACGTCGAACTCGACGGAACGACCCCCGGCGGCGTCAGCGGCGTCGAAGCCCCCAAAGGCGTCCTGTTGTTGCAGGATCACCATAACGCGGTTCAGTACCGAAATATCTGGATCGAACCGCTCGATTGAGATACGGCCTTTTTTCGTGCGGGTAATCGTCATCGAAGCCATGCCGCATTCGACGACGACACCGACGACAAACACGAGCACGAAAACAGGCAAACGGAAGCATACGCATCCCTGGACGAAACAAGAAGGATACCTATCGTGGCCTCGCTTTCCCTCAAACCATCAAGCCGTTACACCCCCTTTCCCGGCCCGCTGGTTCTGGTGATCATGGACGGCGTCGGCATCGGCAAGCGCGATGAATCCGACGGCGTGTACATGGCCTATACACCGGTGTTGGACTCGTTGTTCGCCGAGCCGCTGTTCACGCGGTTGAAAGCGCACGGAACGGCGGTCGGCCTGCCCAGCGACGACGACATGGGCAACTCGGAAGTGGGCCACAACGCGCTGGGCGCGGGGCGCGTGTTCGCGCAGGGCGCCAAACTGGTCAACGAGGCGATCGCCAGCGGAGCCTTGTTTGCGGGATCCGCGTGGAAAAAGGTCGTGGACCAAGCGGCGCGGGGCGGCACGATCCATTTTATCGGCCTACTGTCCGACGGAAACGTTCACAGCCACATTGACCAATTGCTCGCGCTTCTCGACCGTTGCGCGCAGGAGGGCGTCGCGCGCGTGCGCGTGCATCCGCTGCTCGACGGACGCGACGTCGGCGAGCGCAGCGCGCTTGGCTACCTCGACATTCTTGAAGCGAAACTGGCGGAATTGAATGCAGGGGGCAAGGATTACCGCATCGCGTCCGGCGGCGGCCGCATGGTCACCACGATGGATCGCTACGGCGCGAATTGGGGCGTCGTGGAACGCGGCTGGAAAACTCACGTGCTCGGCGAGGGCCGCGCCTTCGCATCCGCCGCGGAGGCCGTCCGGACGTATTATGCCGAGGATCCGGCCAGCACCGATCAGTATCTCGACAGTTTCGTCATCACCGAAAACGGCAAACCCGTGGGAACCATCGAGGACGGCGACGCGGTGGTGTTCTTCAACTTTCGCGGGGACCGCGCGATTGAAATATCGCGCGCGTTCGACGAGGACGATTTTGCCGAATTCGACCGCAAGCGGCGCCCGAAGGTCTTCTACGCGGGCTTGATGCAGTACGACGGCGACGCCCTGATCCCGAAGAATTACCTTGTCGAACCGCCCGCGATCGACCGCACCATCGGCCAATACCTCTGCGCGGCGGGCGTCACATCGTTTGCAATCTCCGAGACGCAGAAATTCGGCCACGTGACCTATTTCTGGAACGGAAACAATTCCGGGTATATTGACGAACGCCTCGAAAAATATGTCGAAATCCCATCGGACCGAATCCAATTCCATCTGCGTCCGTGGATGAAGTCCGCCGAAATCACCGACAATGTCCTCGAAGCCATTGCGTCGGGCAAATACAAGTTCATCCGCATGAACTACGCCAACGGCGACATGGTCGGCCACACCGGGATCGTCCCCGCCGTGCGCATCGCGGTTGAATCCGTGGACCTTGCCCTTGGCCGGCTTTTGCCCGCCGTCGAGGCGGCCAACGGCGTGCTCGTCGTTACGGCGGATCACGGCAACGCCGACTGCATGTTCACGGAGAAAAAAGGAAAGCGTGAGCCCATGGTGGCGCACACGCTCAATCCCGTTCCCTTCATCGTGAAAGACTTCAGCGGATCCAACCGTCTTTCACTCGCAAATGTCCCCGCGCCCGGTCTCGGCAACGTCGCCGCGACGCTGCTGGCCCTGCTCGGCCACGAAACGCCCGAAGGATACGAACCGTCGCTGATCGCGTTGTAACCGCGTCAATTGATCGAGAACAGCGCCATGATATGGGCAAGGTATTCGTTCACGGGCTGATCGCCGGGATACCTGATGAACGTCACGTGTCCATCCAGATACAGGACGTTGCAGCCGCCGGGGATGTGGTTGTACAGCGCGGCGGTGCCGGCCGTGCCCAGTTGATCGAGCATGATGAACACCGCGCTCTGCGCACGGGCCGTGGCCGCCGGATTGTTGATGTCCGTCACCAGGAACCGCTCGATGCCCTCGCGCAGGCGGTAGATCGTGTTGCCGTGGCCGTTGCCCCATCCGAGCAGCGTATTGGTATTGGGGTTGTTGTTCACATCGCTGTCAACCATGCTCTTGACCAATTCGGCATACTGCGGGCCGGGCGAGGCCAGCGCGGTCACGACTTGTGGATTCTCGGCCAATTGCAGGAGCGCCTTGACCAGTTGCGCCGGAACAAGGACATCGCCGGGGATATTGGCGCCCAACGCGCTCGCGATTATGTCCACGTTCAGTTCGCCCGCCGTCCGGACATCTTCCGGATTGTCGCCCATGAGGTCGAGCACCCAGCCGAAATAGGCGTAACTTTTATCAATGTCGTTCACGCCGTTGCCGCTGCCCAGGAAGTACCCGATATGCCATTGACCCTTCGTCAGATTGATTTGGGGAATGTCGTTCTCGGCCTTTAGATCGTCTATCTTGTCTTCGGCATCGGACGGGCAGACGATGATCGAGGGATCGGTCAGGTATTCGGGAAAGATGCTCTTGACGCGCGGCCCCGCCCCCACAAACAGTTTCCACTCGCCGGTGTCTTCCCGCGGGGCAATCTCCAGTTCCATCGGCGGGTATTTGCCCGATCCCGCCTCGTTGGCGTACATCTTGTACACCAACCCCCACTGCTTGAGGTTGTTCTGGCAACTCGAACGGCGGGCCGATTCACGGGCTCGCGCCAGCGCGGGCAAGAGGATCGCCGCGAGGATGCCGATGATGGCGATAACTACCAGTAATTCGATGAGTGTAAAACCTTTGTTGCGCATGGTACAGGTCTCCTTATCGTATCGAATGCCCTGGGTTGAACTACGCTGACTACCTGACAACTTCCCTCCTGCATGCCACTTTTCGCGCCTGTGAACCCCTCGGCGTTACATTTTCGACCGCGCGAAAAAATTCACATGCGCGCCGTTGTGAATAAGGGAAAAAGCAACCCCCGCCGTCTTGCTTTCGGAATCGGCTCGCCGAAAATACACCGTATAGCATAGGAAAGCATGACGGCCCGTGTGTTACCTTTTCTTCACAACCGTTTACTTCCTCTTCTCTTTGTAATATACCATTCTTCGCCGGAAGTCAATACAAATTTGCGGAAAATCGCCCCGAAGATTATAAGTACTTCAACCCCAAGCACTTGATACTCTTTTTCACAAATTCAATGGGTATGTTTTCGTCCTTTTTTCTTGCCATTTCGTTCATTCGTTTCAGTCAACATGAACCAGGAGGGGAAAAAGGGTCTCCCAAAGATCATCCGCGATCCTTGGCCCAAGGATTGAAGAGGACTTGGCGGGTGATGACGTGAACACACACAACGGCGTGTGTCCGCTTCGGCGTTACGCCGGCAAGCGCCGGTGCGGCGCTATTTCCCCAAGGGGTAGAGCAGTTTCTGAATATCCGGCTGGTTGAGGTTGTCCTTGGTTACAACCGTGACGCCGGTATCTATGCGTTTTTCGACGGGCCTTCCGTTGACGGCGTCAATGGCGGCCTTGACGCCGAGGTAACCCATCTGGAAGGGGTTTTGCACGATGAGGGCCTGGAGGGAACCGTCATTGAGCATTTGGATTTCCTCGTCGGAAGCGTCGAAGGCGACGATTTTGATTTGGCCCGCTTTTCCGGCGGCCTTGACGGCTTGGGCGGCGCCGATGGCGCCGGGTTCGTTGGCCGCGAAGAGACCCTTGAGGCCGGGATTGGCAGTCATCATGTCTTGGGTGGCGTTCATGCCCTTGGCGACGTCGCTCTGGCAGTAAAGCGTCGCCACGAGTTTCAGACCCGGAAGATCCTGGAGGGCTTCCTTGAATCCCTGTTCGCGCAGTTCGGAGGTGGCGGCGCCGGGAATGAAGGGCATGAGTCCGACTTCGCCCTCGTTTCCGATGAGGCGGGCGAGTTCGTGGGCGGCGGCCTTGGCGCCGGCGATATTGTCGGTGGCGACCAGAGAGACCGGAAGATCCGAATTGACGCCGGAGTCAATGGTGATAACGGGAATTTTGGCGTCAACGGCTTTCCTGATGACATTCGTAAGCCCGTTTTCATCGCAGGCCGCCATGACGATCGCGTCCACTTTGCGGCTGATCATGTCTTCAAGGATGTTGACCTGTTTGTCTATTTCGGTTTCCTTGTCGGGTCCCTGCCAGCGGATGTTGGCGTTGAATTCCTTGCCGGCCGCGTCGGCGCCGGCCTTGACGGTGAGCCAGAATTGATGCGAGATTCCCTTGGGAACGACGCCGATTTCGAGACGGTCCTTCTTGGCCGGTGTTGCTGCTGCGGACGGTTGCGGCGGCGGCGCGGAAACCTGTCCGCCACAACCCGCGAAAAGAGCCAATACAATGAGACCAAGAGCATTCCGTTTCATAATTCTGTCCTCCAAAGAAGTTTCTTCTTTCTTTTCACGGGAAAAGAAAGAAGCAAAGAAAAGCGACAAGCCGCCTATTCCTTTAGAAGGCCGGCCCTGCGCTTGCGCAGGTTGTCGTAGTATACCAAGATCACGATCAGCGCGCCCACGAGAACTTTCTGCCACGCGGGATTGATGTTTTTGAGGTTGCAGAAGTTGACGAGCACGTTCATGATAAGCGCGCCGGCCAGCGTGCCGACGCAGCCGCCTTCGCCGCCCATCAGGCTGCCCCCGCCGATCACGCATGCCGCGATCGCGTCGAGTTCGCCGCCGTCGGCGGCGTTGGGCGAGGCGACGCCGGTGCGTGACGCGAGCATGACGCCCGCGAATCCCGTCAGCATCCCGCACAGCACAAACGCGCCGATTCGCATGCGATCAACCGGTATTCCCGACAGGCGCGCGGCGTTGAGATTGCCGCCGATGGCGTAGAGCGCACGGCCAAAGCGGGTAAACGTCAACACCACGGAAAACACGGCGGCTATGGTCAGGGTGATTCCGACGGGAATCCACCATCCGCGCATGCCGCCAATAATCGCGAACGTGTCCGAGATGGCGGAAATCTGGCGTCCGCCCGAAAGCAGCAACGCGCCGCCGCGCGCCGCCATCATCATGCCAAGCGTGACGATAAACGGCGGGATTCGTCCCTTGGCCGCGAAAAATCCGTTGAGGAGACCACAGGCCAGTCCGGTCAGAAGGCCCGATCCAATGACCAGCGGCACGGGCAACGCATAATTTTTCATGAGGGTGCACGCGACGACGCCCGACAACGCCGCCACGCTCCCGACCGACAAGTCAATGCCGGCCGTCAGTATCACAAGGATTTGCCCAGTCGCGATAATGCCGACCACCGCCGTGCGATAGGCCACGCTCTTGAGGTTGTCGGCGGTCCGGAATTCCGGCGACAACACCGCGACGACGATGCACAGTCCCGCCAGAATAACCAGCGGCGAATGCCGCGCCAGAATCTGTCTCATGGGGTCTCCCGCCGCATGCCACACGTTTCACAACGGATAATACCACCTCGCACGCGCAATGTCATCCAAGCCGGTTTCGCATAAGCCCGGAAACAAGATCAAACGGGTTTCCGGCGACGGTCCGCCATCACGCCCGGTTTGTTGGGATTGGAAATCGGAAACATCAATCCGCGATCGTCGAGCACGATGACGGGCACGAAGAGAAACCGGGTTGTGGGCAATGCCCCTGTCAGTCTTATTTGGACAGCCATGACATCTTGCCTTTTGATCAGGCGGCCCGCTTCCCGAATTTTTTCCATGCAACGGGCATGATAAAAAGAAACGCCCAAAAGACCGGGGGCGTCGAGGCGCCGCTGCTTCCCGCAAGACCGACACAACCGTTTTCCCCTTCCCCCTCTCCCTCTCCTTCCCCTTCGCCCTCTCCCTCGCCGCCTTCCTGAACGCGGATAACGCCATGGACAACCAATGGCGCAAGCGGGAATCCGTTTACATCCGACATGCTGGCATTGTCGAAGGACAGCGGATAATCACCCAAGGACGCGTTGGGCAACGCCGTAAAATGGAGCGTGGCAAGGGCGCCGTTCGGCATGGCGTTGGCATTGATTCCCCAAAACACAAGATGGAGGACGCCGGTTTCCGGCACGTTGGATGAAACCGTTTTGCCGGCGGCCACGGCCGCCGGGCCTTCTTCCGCGGACACAAACTGAATGGCGGCCGCATCGAAATAAAGTTTCATGGCCGCAACGGAGGGTGCCGTTCCGTTGGTTTGCAACGTAATGGGGACAGCCGCGCCGCCGCCGGGCGGTACGGCGACCGAACCGGCCGTCAACGCCGGATTGGTCAGTTGAACGACGACCAAACAACCCACGGCCACCAACGCGTTCAATGTCGCCAACGTGCATCCTCCCTTGCCTGTTTTGATTCGACTTTACCACACAAGGGCCGTTTTTCGCGAACCTTGCGCGTTCAACGGTGTCGAATGAAGCGAAAAGACGATAAAACCCGCCCGGCGGGAACACGAAAGGAAACGCCCATGAACACGATTCAACAAACCACGATAGGCGCCGCCGCCCTGTTGTTGCTGGCGGCGTGCGCGGTATTTGCCGAAGCGCCCACGGAAGGCGGCCTGTATGCCATGGACCGCGACAACCGCCCGCTCGGCGCGTGCCCGTTGCAGCACACGAATGTCGCGGCGGACATTGCCGGATTCATCGCCCGCGTGACCGTCACGCAACAATTCGGGAACACGTTCACGACGCCCATCGAAGCCGTCTACACGTTTCCGCTTCCGGAAAACGCGGCAGTGGATCGCATGACGATGCATATCGGCGATCGGGTCATCAAGGGCATTGTAAAACCACGGGGGGAAGCGCGGCGCATGTACGACGCGGCACGCCAGGCGGGCAAGACGGCAAGCCTGCTCGATCAGGATCGCCCGAACATTTTCACACAGTCCGTGGCGAACATTCTCCCGGGCGACCGGATCGAAATCGAGATATCCTATGTCGAAAGGCTGCCGTTCCGCGACGGACAATACACGTTCGCCTATCCGATGGTCGTCGGGCCGCGCTACATCCCCGGCTCGTCGGCCCCGAATTCCCTCAAAGGCCGCGTCGCCGGAACAACCCAGGTTCCCGATGCGTCGAGGATTACGCCACCCGTTACGCCGGAAGGGACGCGCGCCGGACACGACATTTCCGTGAAGGTCAACATTGACGCGGGTCTGCCCATCCAGGACGTCCAGTCCGAACTACATGAAGTGGACATCGAACGTCCCGCGCCGCAACAGGCCGTCGTGCAATTGCGTGCCCGCAAAGACATCCCCAACCGCGATTTCATTCTTCGATACGCAGTGTCCGCGCCGGACGTCCGCGACGCGGTCCTCGCGCACAGCAGCGTGCGCGGCGGATTCTTCATGCTTTTCCTTCAGCCGCCGGAACGCGTCGCGCCGGAACAGGCCACGCCGAAGGAAATGATCTTCGTCATTGATTGCAGCGGTTCGATGAGCGGCTTTCCCATCGAAAAGGCCAAGGAAACGATGAAACGCTGCATCGAACAGATGAATCCGCACGACACGTTCAACCTGATTTCGTTCGCGGGCGGCACGGGCTACTGTTTTCCGAACGTCGTGCCAAACACGGATGGGAACCGCGCAGCGGCGTTACGCTACCTTGAACGACTCCAGGGCGGCGGCGGCACCGAGATGATGCCCGCGATCCTCGCCGCGCTCGGCGGACCGCGCGATCCCGAACGCCTCCGCACCGTTTGTTTCATGACCGATGGCTTTATCGGAAACGACATGGAAATCCTCGGCGCGATAAAGGACAACGCGAATCAGGCGCGCGTGTTCGCGTTCGGCATCGGCAACGGCGTCAACCGCTTCCTCATCGAAGGCATGGCCCGCACGGGACGCGGCGCCGCCGAGATCGTAACGCTCGAATCGAAATCCGACGAGGCCGTCCGGCGTTTCCATGAGCGCATTCACAGCCCCGTCCTGACCGACATCACCGTCAATCTGAACGGTGCGCCCCTGTACGATATCCATCCGTCGCCGGACGCGATCCCCGACCTGTTCGCCGCCGAACCCCTCGTGCTGTGCGGGCGGTACGACGGACCGGCGCACGGAACCGTCGTACTGCGCGGCCGGACGTCCGCCGGTCCCTTCGAACGCGCGATATCCCTTGAATTGCCCCGCGAGGCGCCGGAACACGACATGCTCGCGCCGCTGTGGGCGCGGGCGCACGTGGATGCGCTCATGAACGACGACTGGCGCGGCATGCAGCAGGGCCGCCCCCGTCCGGACATCGAGCAGGCGATTACGGATCTCGGCGTCACGTTTTGCATTATGACGCCATTCACGAGTTTCGTCGCCGTCGAGGAAAAAATCGTCAACCAGGGCGGACAAACGCAGCGCGTGGACGTGCCCGTCGAAATGACTGACGGCGTCAGTTACGAAGGCGTGTTCGGGGAACGGGACGCGCGCGCATGCGGCAAGGGTTTAGGATATGCGCCACGCGCCGCGTATGCGCCCGCCAAAAGCGGGATTGACTCGGATGCCGTCTGCGAAGCGCTGCCCGGCTCGGTTCCGGCAATGACGAGCGGCAGTCGTGCAAACCGGCAAGCGGCCAGACAGGAAACGGCGGCTGCCGGAACGGCATCGTACACCCATCCGAAACTCGACTCGGCGCTGACTTCCCTCGAAAGCAAAGTCGTCAACGGCTCGTATCGGCAAGGCGCCGTCAAGGTGGAATACGGCTATGTGAACGTCGTGATTCGCGTAAGCGATCTCACGCCGGAAAACGTCGCGAGACTCGAACAACTCGGCGTCCGCGTTGTTTCGCAAACAGTTTCAGGCAAACGCATCCTGGCCCGCGTGCGCATTCAGGACCTCCTGGCGGTCTGCAACCTCGATTTTGTCACGCGCGTCGAACCGCCCGCGACGTGACGCCAACGCAATCCGCCGCGCCGGTTCCGCTTGCCTGCAAACGGAACCGGCGCGGTTTTTGTTCCGGCGGCGCGCGATGATTATAATGGCCGCCGGAACGAGAAACGGCACGGGCCGGAGGTGAAAACATGCAGAAGTACATTTGCGATATCTGCCTTTGGGTTTACGATCCGGAGGAGGGCCATCCGGATTCAGGCATCGAGCCGGGCACCAAGTGGGAAGACATCCCGGACGACTGGGTCTGCCCGATTTGCGGCGTGGGAAAAGAAAAATTCTCGCCCTTCAACGGATAGATTCGCCTCACTTTTGGCTTGGGATGGCGCGGCGGTAGAGGTCGAAGAAGGTATACGGGTCGCAGAACAGCCAGCGGTGTTCGGGGTATTTTGTTTCCAGGCGATCGCGAACGGCGGCGAGCGTTGAGGGCTTTTGCAGAATCATGCGATAGATCAGGAATTGCGGTTTCCCGGACCGTGCGAAATGCGCCATTTGCGCGGCGGTCTTGTCGAGGTCGTTCAGGTCCGGATAGATGTCGGAAACATGCCGCACGAAAGGCGTTTTTCCCACAACGGATTTCTTGAATCCCAACTGCATGCCGACGCCGTCGGGCGAAAAACGCGTGTACGCTTCCTGGATGCGAAGCGGCATGTTGCCGTGGAACCCGTTGATCACGAAACCGGTAATCGAATAATCAAACCGTTTGAAATAGGCCTTGTTGTGCCGTGTCCAGAGTTCCAGCGCATCGGGCAACCCGCTGCCGAGCCGGTCGCCGGCGAGTAGATTCGGGTTCAGATAACCCGCGCCGGAATCGCCCGCGATAAACCAGTCGTTCGGCGATTTTGTGCGGTAAACATAGTCGAACACGTACGGCGCGCGGTCGGCGAGGTTGGGATTGAAGGCCCATGCGATCGGCATCGAACCCCGGGCGGGATCGTCCCACACGTTCGGAATGCTGCTCGAAAGCCATGCCGCCGAATCGTAATCGCCCATATAGACGAGCACATAGGTCTTGGGTTCGAGCGGTTGCGGCGCAGGGCGCGGATTCTGTTTGTACCGCTTTTTCAAGGGGAAATGGCCGTAGGCCGAGGCATTCGCCATGCCCACAAGCCCCAGCGCGTCGGCGTCCATGATGGCATTGTACGACGACAGGATCGCGGCATAGGTCCATTCGGCGGGGACGGGTTCGTGCTGGCTGCCCGCCGGGCCGAAGTTCGTGTATTTCAGGTTCCATGGGACGAATCCGCCCACGGTGGCCATCTTTTTTCCGCCGTTCAATCGGTGGAGCGAGGCGAGTAGGCCGCGCAACGTGGCGCAGTCCGTGCCCGGTTTCTGCCCAGGATCGTCAACGGGCGCCTCGTCGTCCCACGGACTCAGATCGAAGAAGAACGCCCTGCGCGCAATATAGTAATCCGCATTTACGAGGCCGGCGTTGGCGAGGTCGGGATAATGAAAGCCCGGCTTGCCGGGTTCCTGGGAATATCCGTCAATATAGTACGCCATCAGGGCGTCGTTGCAGAGGCCCTTGTCGAGAAACTCGCGCTGCGCCCAGCGGTACGCGTCGCATTTTTTGCTGCCCGTCTCCGATCCGTCAAACAGGCCTACAAGCGACATTTTGACCGGCAGTTTTGGGCCGGCGTCTACAAGACGTTTGTACAGTTCACCATCCGCGCGGACCGGCAGCCAGCCTTTGACGCCGCAAACCGTCGAGGCGACATTGGCCGTCGCGGGCACTTCCTGATCCCACAATACGACGCCGCCCGACGCTTCCGGAAAACGGTCGAACAACGCATCGAGGGTTTCGATACGTTCCACGGGACGATCCGACAGCCACGATTCCCGCATGCGCGACAGCCAGTAGTCGTCCACATTGATGGGGCCGTTGGGTCCCATCCCGCCAAGAAAACGGAGGAGCAGGCGCGGTTCTTCGCGGTTGACGAGACCCTGTAGCGCACCCGCGAACTTCAGCGCATCGTACTTGAGAACCGTGTCGCCGCCCATGCCGGCCAGGCACTTTTCCATATCGAGAACGATCAACGGCTGCGCGGCCACGAAACCCATGGCGATACATACGGACAACAACATGGTTTCAGGTTCCTCTCTCGTTTTTTTTCGTTTACCAGTCCGCGACGCTGCCGTCCGAATGGAACAGGCGCGGCGTTTCCCACTCGGTCCAGGGCATGGCGCGCACGGCGTCTTCGTCCACCTCGATGCCGAGGCCGGGGGCGTCGGGCACGGACAGGTAGCCGCCCTTGTCGGAAAACGGATTCCGGATATAACCTTCGCCGAGATGGCCGTGCTCCTGGATGAGAAAGTTCGGCGTGCACATCGCGAACTGGATGCAGGCCGCGAGTGCTATCGGGCCCAATGGACAATGTGGCGCGACGGCCATGTAGTGGGTTTCGGCCATTGCGGCGATTTTGCGCGCCTCGGTAATCCCGCCCGCATGGCACAGATCCGGCTGCAGGATGGCCGCGGCCTCTTTTTCGATGACTTCCCGGAATCCATGGCGGCCGTACAGCCGCTCGCCGGTCGCGATGGGAATCGGGGTCGCCCGCGCCACGCGGACGAGCGCGTCCACATTCTCGCACTGGACCGGTTCCTCGATGAAATACGGACGGTAGGGCTTCAGCGCATCCGCCAGCGCAATCGCCATGGCGGGCGACACGCGCCCGTGGAAATCCAGCGCAATGTCGGCATCGCCCGCGCCCTCGCGAGCCGCCGCCATGCGCGCCTCGACCTTTTTGATCGTATCGAGACCGTCCACGATTTCCATCTCGTCGCAGGGACAGAATTTCATCGCCGAGAATCCCGACTCGACGCATGCCCGCGCGCTGTCGCGAACGGCTTCCGGCGTGTCGCCGCCGCATCCGCCGTACACGCGCACCTTGTCGCGGCACGCCCCGCCGAGCAACTGGTAAACGGGCAGGCCCGCCGACTTTCCGAAAATGTCCCACAGGGCTTGGTCAATGCCGCTGATTGCGCTCATCATGACCGGTCCGCCCCGATAGAATCCCGCGCGGTACATGCCCTGCCACAGGTATTCGATGCGCCGGGGATCCTCGCCGATTAGAATCGGGCGCTGTTGATGCACCGCGGCCACCTGGGTCGCGGCGTGGCCTTCAAGGCTGGCCTCGCCCCAGCCGGTAATACCCTCGTCCGTTTGAATCTTGCAAAAAACCCACCGCGGCGGCGCGGGAAACGCCTCGACGGACACGATTTTCACGGCTTCTCCCCCTTTGTTTCGTCCAGTCCGGCGCAAAGCGCCTTGTACACGCTCGTGCGCGCCGTGATGTAAAGCGTTCCGCCGCCGGGATCGCCGAACGCGCAATTGGACGGTTGTTCCGGCACGGCCACGGTCGCGGCCAATTGACCATCCGGATTGTACACGCGAACGCCGTCTTTCGCGGTTACCCACAACCGCCCACGGCCATCCACTTTCATGCCGTCGGGCGTGGGTACGTTGGCGAAGAACCGGCCGTTGATCAGGCGGCCGTCCTCCGAGACGTCGAAGGCCTCGATGAAATCGTCCGCGGAATCGCCGATGTACAGCGTTTTCTCATCCGGTGAAAACGCGAGGCCGTTGGGCGACCGGAAATAAACGGAAAGCAGCGTCAGGGTTCCGTCCGGCGCAATCGAGTACACTCCGCAGAACGGCAGTTCGCGGTCTTCCGGCTTGACGCCATAGGGCGGGTCGGTGAAGAAGAGGCGTCCATCGGAGCGAATGGCGAGATCGTTCGGACTGTTCAGGCGCCGTCCCAGGTAGCGATCGGCCAGCGTTACGACGTTTCCGTCCTTTTCGGTGCGCGAGACGCGGCGGTTGCCATGTTCGCAGGCAATCAGCCGGCCCTCGCGATCGGCGCCGAGACCGTTGGAATTTCCGCTGGGTTTGCGAAACACCGATTGGTCTGCGCGGAAAATCGTGTCGGCAGGAATGTCGCTGAATATCAGGCCTGTCTCCGCGGTCCACAGCGGCCCTTCGGTAAACTGGAATCCCGTGGCGATTTTTTCAACGCTTCCGGAAACGATGGCATCGCCGGATGCCGCCAGCACGGCGGTCAGCCAAAGCGCGTGAAACATGGCATTCTCCTTGGGGTTGCCAAGCGGCTATAATGATCCGCGTCGCCATTATACGCATACCGGAGTGTCGAATGAACAGTTGCCATGCCGAAAAACGCCTCAACGGCACGACGGCTCGCCCCGCATCAGCCATGTTAACGATTCTTTGCCTTTGGATTCTTTTCACGGGAACGGCGTTCGCCTTCGACGTGACCGGCGCGGTCGTTGGCCCGGAAGGAAAACCCGTGCCGGGCGCGCGGGTATGGCTGTGGCAGGATTACACGGCGCGTCATGTGGATACGGATGCGGGCGGTGCATTCGCATTCGGCGGCGTGGCGCCGCGCCCCGCCGTCCTTGTGGCCTACCAGGAGGGCTTCTCGCTCGGCGGCCACACGGCGGCCGTCATCGGCTCCGGTTCGGTAACTCTCGCGCTAGGCGAAGCGGCCTCGCTGGCAATACGTGTCAAGAACGAATCGTTCGAACCGGTGGCGGGCGCCTTTATCCGCCATCTCCGTGTGTCCGACGCCTTCGACGTGCCGGTGTCCGGCTTGGGCACGGACGGATTTCCCCCGATGCGCAGCGACGCCGAGGGTCGCTTGGCGATTCCGGCGCTTCTCAAGGGCGGCCACGTCCAATTCGTGGTGGGGCATCGCGACTACGCCGATTCGCATGTGGCGTATCTGCCCGTTTCGGACAAGGAACAGACGATTATCCTCAATTCGGGCGTGAAACTGCGGGGACGCGTCACGGCGGACAACGGCGCCGGCGTGGCGCGTGCATGCGTGACCGTTCTGCGCACGGGCGCCGGCGCGCAGCGTGTCGCCGCGGAAGCACTGACCGATCCCGACGGTTATTACCATGTCACGGTCCTCCCCGGCGATTACTTTGTCGCGGTGGCGCATCACGCCTATGCCCCGCCGCGATCGGCGGGCATTTCGGCCGGCGCGGACGAAAAACAAAACGTCGTGAATATCGTACTTGAAGCGCCGCGCCTGTTGTCCGGGGTAATCCAGTATCCCGATGGAAAACCGTGTCCGGGAACGCCGGTTTCGTATTGGATCGAAAACGAACTGTGCGCCGAAACCTTGACGAGGCAGGACGGGCGTTTCGAAGTGGGCGCGCCGCCCGTCGAAGGCCGCCTGCGCATCATGCCGCCGGACGGCTATGAAACCGAGCACCGGGGCGATATTCGGATTGCGGCCGAGAATCCATTGAAACTCGAACTGGCGCCGGTCCGGTTGAAGGCATTGCCGATCATCGAAGGCGCGATCACGGGGCCCGAAGGACAACCCGAATCGCGCGTGCTCATCGCCACGCGGGGAATGGATCCGCCGCTTTGGGCCTTGCCGGACACCGAAGGACGGTTCCGCATTGTCCTGCGGCAGGCGCCGCCCGACCGCACCGTCCCGTTTCGCGCCGAGCACGCCGATCGTTTCTGGCGCGTGGATTTCAACGCAACCTTGGATGACCCCAAACCGTTGCAGGCAACACTCAAACCCTTCGACGCCGATCCCCGGCGCGCCGAAACCTTGCCGGGAGACAACCCCTTCACGGACATGCTGGATCGTCCGGCGCCGCCCATCGCATGCGATACCTGGTTCAATTCGGAACCCCTGACGCTCGAATCGCTCAAGGGCCGCGTGATCGTCCTGTTGTTTTGGGGCGGATTCGACGAACGATCCGCGGGACGCAACACCATCGAGGAACTGCGTGCAATCCACGTGTTGCTCAAGGACGATGCGGAGGTGGCCCTTGTCGGCATCCATGACGGCGGCAAGGAACCCGCCGAAGTGCGGCGATATGTCGAGGAATACCGGATCGAATTCCCCGTGGGCCGCGACGCCGAACCGTTCCGGACCTTCGGCGCCTACGATATCCATTACATCCCCCAAATCGTGCTGATTGACAAGCACGGCATTCTCCGCCATGTAAACGTCGGAGACCGACTGCTCGAACTCATCAAGTCATTGCGCCGGGAAGGATAAACAAGGCCCGCCGATCTTCCGCGGGATTACATCGTGAGCGCTTTGATATAGTCCGCGGCCTTGCGGCGGCGATCGAAATGTTCGACGACGTAGGCGCGGCCGTTCGCGCCGAGCGAACCGGCCAGCGCGGGATCCGCGCGAAGGCGGCGGACGGCTTCGGCGAACGCTTCCGGATCTTCGGGAGCGACGGGAATGCCGCCCCCCGCTTGCTGGAGAATGTCGAGGGCCTGTCCTTCGGCGCCGAGGATGACGGGGCGCGCGCACGCCATGATCTCGAAGATTTTGGACGGAATGTTGATGCGAAAGTAATCGCCTTTGCGCAAGGGCACGAAACACGCGTCGGCGGCGGCGTAGAACGCAGGCATGAGATCCTTGTCCTGCAGGGGGAGGAATTCGACATTGCGCAGTCCGCGGGTTTTCGCCCACTCCACCATGCGGGGCTTGTCGGCCCCATCGCCCACGAACACGAAGCGCACATCCTCGAGATCCGCGAGGCGCTCGGCGGCTTCAAGCAGCGTGAACAATCCCTGCGACACGCCGTGCGCGCCGATATACATCGCGATGAAGCGATCCTGCCAGCCATACTGCGCGCGGATGTCATTCTCGCGCGGGGCGGGCACGAAGAAATCGGATCGGATGCCGTTTTCGATGGTGACGATTGTGTTCGCGTCGAATCCGCGGTCCGCCAGCGCCTTCGCCGAGGCGGGCGCGACGGCGACGATCCGTTTCGCGCGCCGGTAGAGGAACGCCTCGATGCTTTTCAGGAGCGCAATGGCGAGGGGATTTCGGATCATGCCGACATCAATCGCCTGCTGCGGCAGCAGGTCGCGCACTTCAAAGACAAACGCGGCGCGCTTGATCACGCTGAGCAGCCAGCCCAAAGGCCCCACGAAGAACGGTCCCGACGAGGCAATGACGACATCCGGGCGCCGGCATTTGCACACGCCGCAGATCAGGCCCGAAACAAGGAAAGTGAGCGAAGCCAGCGCCCGCCGCCATACCGCGCGGTTCGGCGTCGCGTAGATCCACGCGCGGTGAACAACGTAGCCGTCCTTTTCCTCGCGCACGTACCATTTCCCGCGATAGGCCTCGTGGACGACGCCGGCGGGATAGTTCGGCATGCCGGTGCATACTTCGACCGCATGACCGGCCTCGGCCCAGAAGCGGGCATGTTCCGAGTTGCGCGTGGCCGCCGCGCCGAATTCCGGCGGAAAATATTGGGTTAGAATCAGGATCTTCACGTCGTTTCAAAACGCTTTCACGATGACATGCCTGCCTCGCCGCAGGCACGGCCGTGCCTTGAATCATAATGGAAACGACGCAAAAAACGAAACGATCAAAGCACTAAGGCGGTGGAAATAAATAAAGGTAGCAACTCGCTTCATGCAGAACGCGAATTCATTGCATGTTTCAATCGCGATTGTAATTTGCCCATACCATAAGCTGCGACCTTTATTCCTTTCCGGCTACTAAGACTAATCGGACGAGTTCAGGTCTTTTTCCCTGTCTCCAGTCTTTTGAAACCCTTATGCAACGCATGATTTATGCGCCATGCGACACGTCCCGCATGAACTAACTGGTGTTCCCAGATTCGCAGCACAACCCATCTTCCCCTTTTGAGAACGTTCAAAACCTCACGATCCCTTGCCACATTGCGTGCCATTTTCGAATTCCAAAAGGCCTGGTTTGTTGAAGGGGCACGATAGCACTTCGGGCAGCGATGCCAGAAGCATCCGTCCACAAATACCGCTACCCGTTCTTTCCAAAAAACAAAATCCGGTTTCCCGAAAACATTTTGGCTTCTTTTCCATCCTGTAATTTTGTACTGTCGAAGTATTTCAATCAAACGAAGTTCGGTTCTTTTGTTTCCGCGGGAGCGAATGCGGGACATGATATCCGAACGTTTTTCTTTTGCCCAAATATCCACGAATAACGATTCTTGCAAGCGGCACGGGAATGCCGGTTGTTTCTATTTCCACGAAATCCTATTCCCACTGCCTGACACGATGTTCGAGGTGCCACTCCAAAGCATCTTTGTGAACGTGAAAATCCTGTGTCGTTGCCTCGGAAATGGATTTGCCATGAAACTGCCGGAGAAAGTCGTTTTCCGGCATTTCCAGAATCCGGTTGGGAATGTAGACTTGGCGACGGGAAGAAATCCCAAACAAACCCCGGTCAAAAGCCCAATGCAAGGTTTGAATCAGGGCAATACCGTTGCGTATGTCATCGGTGCCGCCTTCGCTTATTGGAACCACATGCGCCGATTCAACCTCGTGCATCTGCGTTGGGGTCATAAGATTGATCCCTGTCACACAGCATTTATACCCGTATTCCATCCTGATCCGGTCCCTAAATGCGGCGCTCCGGGCTATGCGCGTGTGACGGGCTTCAACGCGTTGGATTCTTGGGGCAAGCAATGTAAACTCGGAACGCGAAAGCGTCTCGATGTTTGAATGGGCAACTTGTAAATCCTCTTGTGAAACAGGAAGATCTTGGGAATAAAGAGGCCCCCAACGTCGCGATGCCACCAGATTGCCGACAAGATCGTATGCGTTTGTCCCCTGTTTAAGAAGCAACAGACGAAAACGATCCGTAGAATCGGCCCGTCTTTGGAAAATGAGCAAATCGCCAGCATTTGCATGGCCTCTTAGTTCGGCAAGATTTTCGGTAATACGCGATTCCGGCTGGCGAGTCCCACCCCATGTCTGGATCTGGTATCTTGTTCGCACAATGCCGACATATGTTGTTCCAACATATAACTCTGCCTGCAAATGGCGATCGCATGTGGGGGAAAACATGGACACGCCGGACTCATCCAGCCTTGGAAAATACTTTCTTAACTCCTTTGGTATAACAATCCCCCCTTGGTGCCCGCGCGCTCTTCCGGTGTCATTATGTGCAAGTCGCTTGAAAAAGGGCATATCCCACTCGTTGCTTCTGAGAAAACGATCAATGGACGGCCCCCTCATTTTGAGTTTTCCTTTTTCCTGTTTTTTCCATTCCTGTTGCGAATGCCACCGAATGCGTATGCAGTTTTTTTGTCGGCGCAGAGCACCATCTCTGGCTGATAGTCGCTGCCTCTCGTCAGCGCGTTTACAACATTGGCCGCAATTTTTTCAACGACAGGGACAACCACGGAATTTCCAAATTGTTTGTATGCCTGCGTGTCGGAAACAGGAATTTTGAAATGATCGGGAAATCCCATAAGCCTTGCGCACTCGCGGGGCGTCAATCGCCGTGGAACCTTGTCTTGGCCTTGGGAGATTAGAATTTCCGACCCATCCTTATAATAACGTGCGCTCAGCGTTCTGGCAACATCTTGGCCCGAGCACAGTCCATACCCAAAACCATTTCCGGCCGCCTGATGCTTCTTCGCATAATCCTGCAGATATTGCCAAAGGTGTTCCGTTAGCGTGTAATTGGAAGAAACTTCTGTTTCAAGGATTGAGGCAAGCACCGGACCATTTTCGGGAAATTCAGGAAAATCGAACCAACACCAAGGACGAAAACCCACCAAAAAGACTCGTTCACGATGTTGTGGAACCACGTTCTTGGCATCAATGACCTTGTAGTAAACAGTATAACCAAGCGCCTGGGTAAGTGTACGATGGATAACATCAAAAGTACGCCCTCCATCGTGACTCTTGAGGTTTTTTACATTTTCCAAAACAAACGCCGCCGGTTTGTGATAATCAATAATCTCCGCTATGGAGAAAAACAAATTTCCTTGATATTCATCTTCAAAACCATGCCTTCGCCCCAAACTGTTTTTTTTGGACACTCCGGCAATGCTAAAAGGCTGGCAAGGAAAACCGGCACATAGTATGTCATGGTTTGGAATATCGGCAACGGCAATGGAATGAATATCCCCTGCGGGTTTTTCACCGAAATTAGCCTCATATGTGATTTGTGCATGTTTGTCCCAGTCACAGGACCACAAACACTTGCACCCGGCTTTCTCAAAAGCAATTCGGAAGCCGCCTATCCCGCAAAATAGATCTATGAAACGAAATGTTTTTTGGGAAGTAGGAGCCTTGGCTGTGTACTGAAGACCGTTTTCCCGCGCTTCAGTGGGTTTGCGTTTGCCTACTTTTTTCACTTGATCGCAAACTTTCTGGTTTTTTTTGCAATAACGCTCGCCAACATCAACCAAAAAGGGGCAAGGTATGCAAAAGGCACATAACTACCCCTGTCTTGGATGAGGTGATCCACGCCTCTTGGGCACATCTTGAACGGCTCTGGATGGTGATGTCCGGCCGCATCGCCCATACATCACTCTATTCAACACAGAAAGGAACGGCCAGACCCCCAAGGGCCGTCCGCTCCCTTTCGTTCTATTTTCCACAAATCCAGACTACCATACCGGGTTATTCCTGTCAACAGGCGGTTGCATGCAAACAAAAGGCCGTTTCGCCTTTTGGGAGTATAATGGCCGCATGGCGTCGAATGCAGCGATACGCGTGGGACCGGCGGGCTGGTCGTATGAGGACTGGAAGGGGATTGTGTACCCGGCGGGAACGGGGCGCGGGCAGCATCCGGCGGCCTATCTGGCGCAATGGTTCGACACCATCGAAATCAACGCGACGTTCTACCGGCCGCCCGATGCGCGGCATGCCGCGTCGTGGGTCCGGCACGTGTCGGACCATCCACGGTTCAAGTTTACGGCGAAACTGTGGGAACGCTTTACCCATACCCGCGACCCGGAGCCTTCGGAAGACGACGTTAGGGCCGTCCGGGAGGGTCTGGCGCCGCTTGTCGAGGCAGGCCGGTTTGGGGCGCTGCTGATCCAGTTTCCATGGCGTTTCAAGCGGACCCCGGACAACCGCGCATGGCTGGCGCGGCTTCTCGAATGGTTCGACGGGTTTCCCCTAGCCGTCGAACTCCGGCACGACTCATGGGATCGTGGGGAGGTCCACACCGGCCTACGCAATCGCCGGGCCGCCTTCTGCAACATCGATCAGCCACAAATCGCCGGTTCGATTGGACCGTCCGCGCATGTGACGGCGCCGCTGGCGTATGTGCGGTTTCACGGCCGCAACGAGGCCAACTGGTTCCGCGAGGACGCGGGCCGCAATGCCCGGTACGACTACCTCTATTCGCCGGGTGAACTGGCGCCCTGGATCGCGCGGATCGCCTCCATGCGCGGCCAGGCGGATGAAATCTATGTCATCACGAATAATCATTATCGCGGCCAAGCCGTGGTGAACGCGCTTGAAATCCAACACGATCTCGGCGTCAAAGAGGTCGTCGTTCCGCGCCATCTGATTGACGAATACCCGCGGCTGAAACGCCTGTTCAGGGACGCCGGCCCGGAGGCCGGAACCGGGGAAAGCCCGGCGCCGCAATCTACGGGAACCAAAAACGCCGCCGGGGGATAAATCATCCAGGGTCGAAATACGCCATGACACATGTGGAACGAGAATACGAATGGAATGCGATGCGGAAGCTATGGCATTTTGCCGGCTGCCTACTGATGATCGCCATTTTCTATCTATGGAAAGACCTGAATGGCGTAATTCCCGGCGCGGATATCATGGTGATCTTCGCATGGGCCGAAACCGCCATCGCGTTGGGCATTGACCTCATCCGTTTCTATTCACCGCGATCGAACGAGGCGGTGGCCCGGCTGCCGTTTTACGGAAAACTGATGCGCCGCGTCGAGAAAAATCATTTCAACGCGACGACGTATTACCTCTTGGCGGCGGCCATCCTGGTGACGCTCTACCGGTTTGGACTCTGCCGCGAATCCACCCTGGTCGCCTCGATAATGGTCCTTGGCGTGGCGGATCCGGCGGCGGCATGGACCCGCCATCGCCTGGCGCGGCGGGGCATCGAATACGCGCGGGTCTACGGGGCGTTTTCCTTTGTGATTGCGAGTTTTTTAGCCTTGTGGATCGTCAGTTGGGCCTTGCATGGGCCTTTCGCGCCGGAACATCTGCTCGTCATCGGTCTGGTCGTCGCCGTCGTCGAAAGCTACACGAAATACTGGGTGCTGCTTCTGCATCCCGTGACCCGCCGCGTGCAGCGCCTCATCGCCCACAAGACCACCGTCTGGCTTTTCCGGTTCTATCCCGACGACAATCTCCTGATTCCGCTGACGGTGGCCCTACTCATGGGGCTGCTTCCGTGGTTTCTGCGATAACCCGGCAGGACCGGAGAAGTCAACGACCACCGGCAAACCGGTGGCTTGAGAAAAGCCCCCATAAGGGGCCCGTAGGTTCGTGCTCGTGCTCGTAATCGAATCCTCAAAAACTTTACACGGGGCTATATAATTATGTTACACTACTATCATCATACTTTATTGTTTGTTGAAACGCATGCAACCGGCGCGAACAAGTTTCTCCGATCAACTGCTATTACGAGCACGAGCACGAGCGCGAGGTGGGGGTTGTAAACCCGGCTGACTTCGCGTGGAGGAAATTTTGCGTGTCCGCGTCCCTGTGCCTATGATGATGCCTTGCCGTTGCACGGACGGATTATGTCCCTTGCAGGAAGGCATCGGGAGAAAACAAGTGTTCATGAAATCAATCGGGTGGCAACGCGTTGTTGTGGCCGGCATAGCCGTCGGGATGTTTGCATCGTGGGCCGCGGGACTGGATTCGACCCCGGTGGATCTGGGTTCGATTTCTGTTCCGGGACTGCGCGGTATGTTCTGTCAATTCGAGCCGGGCGCGAGAGAAATAGACGGCATTTCCTTCCTGACGGCGGATGCGCGCGTGTCCGTGCGCGCGGGGGAGAAAAAGCGCGTCGAAATTGCCCCGACGGTCTGCGCGGGCATTCATTTCCTGCATTTCACGGAAAACGCGGGGGATCGGATCGGTTCCTACACGCTGATTTACACGGATGGGGAACGGGCCGCGATTCCCATCCGCGGCGGCCTCACGATCAGCGACTGGTGGAAACCGGGGCCCCTGGCGTTTGCCGCGCAGGCCCACGCCGACACCCTCATGCACGGCGATCGCAAGCAGCCCATCGCGTTCTGGCGCTTTTCAGCCCGGAATCCGCGCCCGGACATCCCGGTGTCGGCAATTGAAATCGAGAATGCCGATGCGGCCGTGACAATCAACCTGATCGCCGCAACGCTGACCGCCCAATGCGGTGAAAAAATCGGCGGGACGCCCGTCTGGGTAAACGGAATGGACGAGGAACAGTTTTTCCTTGCCGTCCTTGCCCAGCCCGGCGCCATCGCGGGCAAGGAAAAGGCCTGCGAAGAGCTGAAACGCGTGGGCACGGCTAAAAGCGTTCCGCTGCTGGCCGCCTGCCTGACGGACGAAAAATTGTCCCATCCGGCGCGGCTGGCCCTTGCCGCCATGCCCTATCCGGAAGCCCGGGATGCCCTCCGCAAGGCGCTGGGCGTATCTTCGGGCGTCGTCAAGGCGGGGATAATCGAATCGCTCGGCACGTTTCGCAACGCGGGGGACGTTCCGGCGCTGGCGCGTTCCCTGAAGGACGACGATCCCGTCATTGCGATGTCCGCGGCGCTGGCGCTGGGACGCATCGGCGGTCACAAGGCCGTGTCGGCGCTGAAAAAGGCCGCACGGAACGGTGAAGGACGCTTCAAAATGGCCGCCTTGGACGCCCTGATGAGCTGCGCGGAGCGCCTGGGCGACAAGCATCCCCGATCCGCGCGCGCCATCTACAAAGAGGTCTTCAAACAATGCGGCCACGGATATGCCGGCACAGCGGCGTATCTCGGCCTGATACGCACCAGCCCGCGCGAGGCGGATAAACTCGTTGAAAAGGCGCTGTTGGGCAATGTGCCGGCGTTGTGGGACGCCGCCTTGCCCGCGGTCCGCGAACATGGAAACCCAAAAGACACCCAAGCCTTCGCCGCCCTGCTGGATCGTGTGCCGGAAGCGGTTCTGCCCGGACTGATCGAAGCCTTGGCGCAACGTGGCGACAAGGCCGCCGCGCCGGCGCTGGCGCCCATGGCCGCCCATGCCGATCCGGCGATTGCGGCGGCGGCCATCCAAGCGCTGGCAATCGTCGGCGACGGTTCAGCGGTTCCCGCGCTGGTCAAGGCGGCGGCGCATGCCGGCGAGCCGAATCGAAGCGCCGCCCAGCAAGCCTTAGCGCAACTCAACGCGCCGGACGTGTCGGCGGCGCTTCTTGCGGCAATAGAAGGCGCCGGCGCGGCCGAAACCAGCGTGTTGGCAAAGGCCATGGGGCAGCGGCGGGATGAAGCCGTGGCGCCGGCCCTGCGGAGGCTCGTCCAAAGCCCGGAGGCCGCCGTGCGCACCGCAGCCGCCCAAGCGCTGGCCGAAACCGGTGCGGCCCAAGATGCGGAACTAATCTGCCAAGCCATGGAGCGAGCCGAAAATGACCGGGAACGGGCGGCCATAAAACGCACCTTGACGGCGCTGGGGATACGTCTTGGCGTGCCGGCCGAGTTTGCCGACGCCCTGCTGAATGGCTTGAAAAAAGAAAATCCGGCGTTTCGTTGCGCGCTATTGGATGTTTGCGGGAAAGTGCCCCATGGATCGCTCTTGAAAGCGCTCGAAAACGCCGCGACCGGCGGGGATGCCGCGCCAAAAGACGCCGCCATCCGCGCCTTGTCCGAAACGGAAAATCCTGAAGCGATGCCGGTTCTCCTGGGGCTTTTGGACAAGACAACCGACCTGACCCACCGCGTTTTGATCTTCCGCGGCATCGCCCGGCTGGGATCCAGCGGCAAGGACATTGAGCAACCGATACGCGAAGACGCCTTGACTCGCGCGCTGGCGGTTGCTGAACGGCCGGAGGAAAAACGGCTTTTCCTCGGCGCGTTGGGAGGATGTCCCACCCTTACGGCGCTGAAAACCGTCGAGCGCTACCTGCCCCAGGACGATGTCGTCGCGGAAGCGGTTTCGGCGTGGGGCCAAATCGCCAAGTCGTTGCTGACATCCCATGCCGACGAGGTCCGCGGATCCGCGTCCGGCGTGCTGGTCCGCGCGCGGAAAGCCGGTGTTTCCCCGGCCGCGCTGACGCCGTTGATGGATGTTATGCGGGCGTTGACGGCCGTCGCCGTTCCGGGGGACAAGGTGCGTTTCAAGCATATCGTCGTGGATCCCCTGTTCCGTTCCGAGGGCGTGGCTGTGGCGGATATTGATCGAGACGGATTCAACGACATTCTGGCCGGCGACCTGTGGTACAAGTCGCCGGACTGGACGCCTCGCGAGATCCGGCCGCCGCAAACATACGATCCGAACACCGGTTACAGCCGGTGCTTCGCCAACTTTGCGGCGGATGTGGACGAAGACGGCTGGACCGATTCAATCGTTATCGGCATGCCGGGCGGTCCCGCCTACTGGTACCGCAATCCGGGCGAAGGCGCGGGGCATTGGCCGGAATATCTGCTGGCCACGTCGGCGTGCGGCGAAACGCCCATCTTCGGCGATCTTCTCGACGACGGAAAACCCGTCCCCGTGTTCGCGATGAACAACCGGGTCACATGGTTCCGCACCGGACAGGACAAACGGGCGCCCTGGCTGGCGTTTCCGATGTCGCATCAGATGGGATCGTTCGCCCAATTCGGCCACGGCCTCGGCATGGGCGATCTCAACGGCGACGGGCGCATGGACATCCTCTCGACCGAAGGCTGGTGGGAAGGGCCGCCGGATCGGACCCGGCCCGATTGGGGATTTCATCCGGCCCGATTGGGTCCGGCGTGCGCCAACATGGTCGTTTACGATGTGGACGGCGACGGCGACAACGATGTGATCACGAGTTCCGCCCATGAATACGGTATATGGTGGTTCGAACAGCGCAACGAAAACAGCGCGGCCACGTTCGAGCAGCACGAAATTCACAAAGGCATTTCGCAAACGCACGCCCTGATTCTAGCCGACATCAACAACGACGGGTTGCAGGACTTGGTTACCGGCAAACGGTATTACGCCCATTGCGGCCACGATCCCGGTTGCCACGAACCGGCCGTCCTGTGCTGGCTGGAACTGAAACGGACGGAACCGGGGAAATTCGAGTACCGTCTGCACGAAATTGACAACGATTCCGGCGTGGGCACCCAGTTTGAAGTGTGCGATTTCGACGGCGACGGCCTACTGGATGTGGTGACCTCGAATAAAAAAGGCGTTCACGTCTTCCTGCAGAGGAGAGGCAAATGATGAAAAGCAAGGTGCTTTCGCGGCGCGGTTTCCTGGCGGGCGCGCTGGCGGCAACCACAGGCCCCATGATCGTTCCGGCGCGGGTGTTGGGCCGGGGCGGTTCCGTGGCGCCCGGCGATCGCATCGCAATGGGATTCATCGGTCTTGGCGGCCAGGGGTCCGGCCACCTGTTCGGCGGATCGTGGACCTATGTGGCCGGCGGCTATCTTGGCCGCCCGGACGTTCAGGTGATCGGCGTATGCGACGTGTGGAAACCCAAGCGGGAAAGCGCCAAGGATCGCGTGAACCAGCATTACGCCCAACTGGCGGGGAGCGGCTCGCATACGTCGTGCGAAGCGTACCGCGATTTCCGCGACCTCCTCGCCCGCGACGACCTGGACGCCGTGCTGATGGCGCTGCCGTTTCACTGGCATGCGCCGATGGCCATCATGACGGCCAAACACGGCAAGGACGTGTACAGTGAAAAACCCGTCGCCATGACCATCGAGGAAGGACGCCTCCTCGCGAAAACGATGAAACGTTACGCCCGTGTGTACCAGGCCGGCACGCAGCAGCGATCCGAATACGACGGCAAATTCAGGCGCGCCTACGAACTCGTCCGGAACGGTTACATCGGACAATTGAAAGAAATCTATGCGTACAGCCCGGGCGGCGGTTTCAGCGCGAACCTGCAAAACGTGTACGATCCGGGCATCCCTGTGCCTGAAGATCTCGACTGGGACATTTACGTCGGGCCGGGACCCTGGCAGCCTTACACGGGCGGCAACGCCCACTGCGGCCTCTTTGCGTACGGCGACCCCAATTGGGGACCGCACCATTACGACGTGGTTCAATGGGTGCTTGAGGAAGACTGCCCCGGGCCCGTCGAAATCGCGTACGAAAACGATCACGCTGTCCTGCGCTACGGCAACGGCGTCGTGGTGCATGCGTGCCGTCATCCGTCCGAAGGCGTCGGCGGCGTCGGCGGCGCCTGTTACGTCGGCACGGAAGGCTACATCGCCGTGGATCGCGAGAACATCACATCGAAACCCGCTTCCATCCTCGGCGCGGCGCTCAAGCCGTCCGACCGCCGTGCCTATCCCAGCAAAAGCCATGCGGGCAATTTCCTCGAATGCATCCGGACCCGCAAACGGACCACCTGCGACGCCGAAACGGCGCATCGCTCGATGAGTCTTGTGCTGCTTGCCGGCATCGCCACCCAGCTCAAACGCACGATGATTTGGGACCCCGTGGCGGAACGTTTCCCCAAGGACGAACAGGCCAACCGCATGCTATCCTATGCGCGCCGCCCCGGCTGGGAAGTGTAGTCACGGACGGGCGTAGCGCTTGAACAGGTCCGCGATTCCGGCGGCCTCGGCGTTGCCGGAATGAACGACCACGCGATATCGCAATTCGAGTTTTTCGCCTTTCGGAAGTTCGAGGACGTCGTTTTCGATCCAGAACATGGGAGTCGGCGAAAAGAACCCGTAATCCCGCGTGAACCACGGGGCCGGATACCAGCGGTTGCCCGGATGCTGGAAGATGGCGAGGCCTTCCGTCACGCCATCGCGCATGCCCGAATAATCGCACCAGGGCGATTTCACGCCAAAAGTGCCCTTCTCCCCGGACGCGCCTTCCGCATTGACCAGCGTGCCGCCGGAGGCCACACTGAGTTCCGGCGCCATCCGCGCCGAAAACAGGGAGTGGTTTGTTTTCTCGATCCGGACATCCACCAGCGGTTCGAGCACGATGGCAAAATCAATGATCCGGTGCGTTTCATCCGGTACGGCCACCGTCACCCGGCGCGTGTCGCGCATAATCGGCTCTTGGCCGGGCCGGCTCCACAGGCACTCGTCGGTGAACACAACTTGTTCGCCATGGGCTTCGACGACCTTCGGCCCCTGCGACACAATCTGCCCGCGATCATTGCCTTCCTGCCAGTAATTGCCGCCGTTGACGCGGTCGCAGCCGAAAAACAGCGAATGATGGTGCGGATAGGGTTCGGAGGTCTCCGTCGTTACCGGCCTGTTCGACGCGGGTCCGTTCACGGGCCAGAAATAAGGGTATTTTTGCGCCCCGTCGAACTTGTATGCCGTGAACAACCGGCCGTCCACATGGATGTCTATCCGGCCGGCCGCCGTGGTTGCGGCGACGGGCAGCGCATACAACGGCAGCGGCAACAAGGCCGCCGTTGCCAAGAAAAAAAGACGCTTCATGTTCTCATCCCTCCGTACCGATTCCATGCCCATAATATCAAGATGGAAACCGCCGACGCCACGAATTCTTGCACGGTTTCCGCTTTTCCATGAGAATAGGCGCAACGGCCCTTGACTGAACCCTGGCGGCCGGGACGCATGAGGACATCATGGCGGAATTCCGCGTCGAAGATATCGTGGTGCGATTGGATCATGGCGGCGACCGGTATTTCAACCGGGCCGGCTTGCCGGACTGGGTTGGCTTGCCCGTTCAGATCGTGTCGGGCGCCTATACGTTCCATTTCGATTTGGAGGGAAGAATCCATCGGATTGACGGGTTCGCCTCGCCGCACAGTTGGGACTGGATTCAGCGCACGATGGCCAACGACTGGATCTACTATGATCGCGCATGGGCGCCGGGACGGCTCCCGCAACCGGCGGAAATTGTCGGGGATGTCGTGTGGGCCATCAACGGCCGCTGTGATCCGCCCATGCTGCAACACCACGAGGGCGTGCGGGGATCGCATGTTCGCGCCGCGCTCGATGCGTTCGACGGGCTGATTGTTTCGATCCGGCGCATCCTGGAAAACCGGCCCGAAGCGCTTCCCGAACCGGGATGCGAACCGGGCGAGACCGGCACGCGCCGGTTGTGGGCTTTCCTCGAAAAAGCCGCCATTCACGACCGGGAACAATTGCAGGCGGTCGCGGACCGGCTCCACGAAATACACGGGCGCATGGACGTTCTGCCGCCGGAAACGATTGGCGTTGATTATCAGGTTTTACTTGTCAAACTGATGGACGGCTGTTCGAATACGTGCGAGTTCTGTTCGGTGCGGGGCGATTCGGAGTTCGCCGTCCGGAGCCGGGAAGATATTGACAGGCAGATCGGCGCCCTTGCGCATCTGTATGGCGACGACTTGTACAATTACAACACGGTCGTATTCGGCGAATGCGACGCGATGGCGTCACCGTGGATTGAATACGCCGCGCGCCGGGCGTTCGACGTTTTTCGTTGCGATGCGTCGTATCATGCCGGATCCAACCTGTTCATGTTCGCAACGAACCGGAATTTTCTGGAACAGCCGGACGGCTTTTTCGACAGGCTCGAATCGCTGCCCTTCGAATGCATAGGCGTCAACGTGGGCTGGGAAGCCGCAACGGACGACGCCCTGGCCCGCCTCGGCAAACGGCAAACGGCGGCGGACGTGCTGCGGGGCATGGAAAAAGCCGGAACCATCAACCGGAAACGGGGCAAAGTGCGCGTTTCGGGAAATTTTATCGCCGCCGATGGATACGACTGCCGCGGGATTGTCGAGGCGATCGGCGAAACCGGCTTCGAGGGGCAGTTGTACCTGTCCCCGTTGCATGGCCGGTGCGGCAGCGCCAAAGCGCTGGGCGATCTGCATGCGATTCGAAAGGCCGGCCCCGGCGTGCGCGCGCATCTCTACACGATGCAGCGTCTGTAATCGCGTGTTTCATGCCCAATAACGTCCATTTCATCCACCGTCTCGCGGCGGGCAAGGTGCAATCGGTACGGCGCAATGCTCTACAATGCGTAAAAGGCCCATGACGGAAAGACAGGCGATGCACAACCCCGGCAGATTCTTGCGCACGGTGCGATGGCTCAAGCCGAAACAGGCGGCATGGCGGGCGTGGTATCTTGCGCGACGCCGGGCAGGCATCCGTCCGCGCGTGGCGCAAACCTCGCCGGTCGCATCGTTCGACGCGGGCGCCCTGGATCGGCTGCGGGATTTTCTGCGCACGGCGGAAGAAAAAGCGCCTGCGGGCGAGACGATCCTGGCGGCGTTGCGCGCGGGCCATCTCAAGGCCCTGAACGCCGAGGCAACCGGCGCGTGGGATTGGGATCGGCTGGCGCAGTCCCCTCGACCGGGACGAAGCGCGGTTCACTGGTTCGAGTACGTGCGCCCGCTTGCGCAGGTCGGCGCGTGCGGACGAAACGAAGCCGACGACGCCCGGCGCGTCATGACTTGGATACACGATTGGATCGCCCGGCATCCCCCCGGCGCGCGCGATGCGTGGGACGCCTATCCGATCGCCACGCGGCTCATGAATTGGGCGCTGGCCTTCGCCGCGTTCGGGCCGCCGGACCCTGCGGTCCTGGACAGTTGGGCGGCGCAGGCGCGCTGGCTGAGCCGAAGCATCGAATACGACGTCGAGGCGAACCACCTTGTGCGCGACGCGCAGGGCCTGATTGTGGCCGGCGCGCTGATGGCCGCGTCGCCGGAAGGACAACGCTGGATTGATAAGGGTCTCCGCCTGCTTGCCCGCACGCTCGCGGAACAGATACTGGACGACGGCGGGCACTACGAACGCAGCGCGATGTATCATGCGCACGTCCTTGAAGGCAACCTGATCGCCCATGCCGCGATCCAAATGAAACCGCCGTTTCTGCGCGATGCGATTTCGCGCATGGCGGATTTCCTTCCCCGCGTGACACACCCCGACGGCGAAATCCCGCTGTTCGGCGACGCGGCGCTCGGCACGTGCATGCCCCCCCTTGCGCTCCATTCGACGGCATCCGCGATATGCGGGCACGGCGCGCCGCCGATCGCCGACGGCGCCGACGCGCTCGAACCGTCGGGTTTCTACGTAATGCGCACGGCGCACGGCGCGGCATGGATGATTGCCAAGGCCGCGCCGGTGGAACCGTCCTACCAGCCCGGCCACGCGCATGCCGACCCGTTCAGTTACGAATTGAGCGTTGCGGGCCGGCGGATTGTCGTGGACTCCGGAAACCCGGTATACGAGGCGAATCCCATGCGCGCCTACTGCCGGAGCGTTCGCGCGCATAACACGGTTGCCGTCGATCGGCGCGAACCCATGGAATGCTGGGATGTGTTTCGCATCGGGCGGCGTTACCGCCTTCTTTCGCGGGAATGGAGCGCGGCCGCTTATGGATGGCGACTGGTTGCGTCGCACGACGGCTTTGCGCCGTTCCGGCACACGCGCGAAATCCATTTCATTTTCGGCGGCGCGTGGCTGATAGGCGACCGCGTGGACGGTCCCCGGCCCTGCGAGGCGGAGAGTTTTATCCATTTTCATCCCGACGTGTGGCTTGAACCGCGCGGCGACGGATACGTGGCCGCGGCCGGTTCCGGCGAAACCCTGATCCGGCCTTTCGGCGTCTCATCCGTCGAACACGTGCATGGCGTGGAAAACCCGCTGCAGGGATGGCATTGTCCACGGTTCGGCGAGGCCCATCCCGCGGATTGTCTTGTCCTGTATGCCCGGGGACGGAATGTGCGGTTCGGTTATACCATCGCGCCGCCGTGCGCCGGCGAGGAAACGAGACGCATTCTGGCGGAATGCCGCGAACGTTTTCTGGACAAAGGGCGTTGGTAATACAGCGGATTGGGCGCTGCTTTCAGACGAGACCGGTGTTTCATTCGCCCCGGGCCAGATGCGCCAGTTTGAGCGCCCCGCGTTTGCCGTGGCGGCCCACTTCGAGCGCCGTGCCCACGCAACTCGGACAGCCTTCCTTGCAGGAGCATTCCGCGAGCAGGGATATCGCCGCATCGAGCAGGCGGTCGTGATGGGTGAATAATTTGTCGCTGATGCCGACGCCGCCGGGATATCCCTCGTAGAGGTAAACAGCCGGGCGTCCGGAAAAGGGCGCGCGGACCATCGCATGGGCGCGGATATCGGTTAGGTCGCACAGCACCTGCACCGGCGCGACCTGCCGCAACGTGTTGGCCAAAGCGTGCAACGATTCGCCGAGCGCCTTTTCTCCAAGCCCGGCCTCTTCCCCGGCATTTTCGGGAAATTCAATCCAATAGCCGGTCGTGTGCATTGTCGTTTCGGGAAGATGGATTTCGCCCCAGCCGACATTTTCATGCGTGCCGAAGCGGATTTTTTTGTACATGGTCGGCAACCATGTCACGCTCAGTTCGCCCGAAACCTTGTCCGCCCTCGACAGTCGCTCGTGTTTGAACGTGTCGAGCACCTTGAGGTCCACCTTGATCTGCGCGTCGGTGTAGTAGTCCACTTCGATGGGCCGCGCATAAGCCTTGCGATCGTCGAGATCGAGCCGTTCGATCGTGTATTGGGCGGTCTGGTGAAGGTACACCGCGTTTTCATAAACCTCCACGGGCGCGTTGAACAGGTCTATTTCACCGATGACCCGGCCATTGTCGGACTGGTCGAGGATCACGACATTGCCGGGCGCGGCGGTGCGCAGGCTGATATCCTCGGCGGGATAGGTGTCGGCGCACCAGTGCCACTTGTCCCTGACGTGGCGCAGGATGCGGTTTTCGGCGAGATATTCGAGAATTCCGGTCGTTGACGCCGGATCGAGGCCGAAGGATTCCCCGTCCACGAAGGGCAACTCGAAGGCCGCGCACTTGATGTGGCTCGTCACGATGATGAGGTTGTTCGGATCCACCGTCGCGCTTTCCGGGGGCTGGCCGAAAAAATAATCGGGATGGCTCACGATGTACTGGTCGAGCGGCGCGCTCGACGCCACCATGACCACCAGCGAGACCGTCGAGCGGCGCCCCGCGCGTCCGGCCTGCTGCCACGTGCTCGCGACGTTGCCGGGATACCCCGTCATGATGCAGACGTCGAGCGATCCGATGTCAATACCGAGTTCGAGCGCATTCGTGCTCACGACCGTCATAATCTTGCCCTCGCGCAAACCCTTTTCGATAGCCCGACGCTCCGTCGGCAAATAGCCGCCGCGGTAGCCGCTGACCAGATCGGCGCTTTTGCCGAGGCGCTGGACGGCTTCCTTGAGATAGGTGGTGAGGACCTCGACGTTCAGCCGGCTGCGCGCGAACACGATGGACTGGATGTCTTTCATGAGCAATTGCGCGGCGATGCGGGTGGCCTCCTTGACGGACGACCTGCGAATGCCCAGTTCCGCGTTGACGACCGGCGGATTGAAAAACAGGAAATGGCGCTCGCCGCAGGGCGCGCCGTTGTCGTCCACAAGATGGATGGGCCGTTCCACGATACGCTCGGCAATCTCCTTTGGGTTGTTGATGGTCGCGCTGCAGCAGATGAACCGCGGATTCGACCGGTAGAACGCGCAGATGCGCTTGAGCCGGCGCAGCACGTTCGCGAGATGGCTGCCGAACACGCCGCGGTAATGGTGTATTTCGTCAATGACGATGAATTCGAGGTTCTCGAAAAGTTTGATCCAGATGGTATGGTGGGGAAGAATCCCCGTGTGGAGCATGTCGGGATTCGTCACGACGATATGCCCCGCGCTGCGAATGGCCTTGCGGGCCGACGCCGGCGTGTCGCCGTCGAACGTGTACGCGCCGATTTGGACCTCGAGATCCCCGATGGTGTGCTTCAGTTCGTGAACCTGGTCCTGCGACAGCGCCTTGGTCGGAAACAGATACAGCGCGCGCGCCTCGGGATTTTCCAGCAAGCGGTTCAGGACCGGCACGTTGTAGCAAAGGGTCTTTCCGGATGCCGTCGGCGTGACAATGCAGACATCTTCGCCCCCCAGCGTCGCTTCGATGGCCTCCCGCTGATGCGTGTACAGGTCATGGATGCCGCGCCGCTGAAGCGCTTCGATCAGTTTCGGGTTCAGGGCTTCCGGGAATCCGGCGTACCGCGCCGGGCGCGCCGGTTCCGTGCGCCATTCGGTCAGGTTGTTGACGAAATCCGGATCCCGTTTCAGACGGTCAAGGACTTGCGCGACGTTCATGCTCGGAACACCTTTGCTTGCGGTTGGCCTGTCCCGCAATATATCATGATCGTTCCATTCCCGAAAAAGGACGCAACGCCGCCTCCGGAAAAGGTCGGGAGGGTGTCGCGGCGTGTCCGATGAGTCCTGCCCGCCTGTCTGTTGCCTCGGAACGCCAATGTCGCTACAATCGGGCCGTGTGGGCAAGGAGCAACGATAATGCGTGTTCTGATTACGGGTTCAAGCGGACAGATAGGGACGAATCTCGGACTCCGGCTGCTCGATGAAGGGCATTTCGTGTTTGGCGTGGACATCCGTCCCAACACATGGACGGATCGCATTCCGACGCTGCTGCAAGACTTGAGCACGGCATACCGGAATTTCAACGGCGGCATCGGGCAGGCAAACTATCCGGAGGACCTCGACGTCGTGGTGCATCTGGCCGCGCATGCTAAGGTGCATGAACTGGTTCAACAGCCCGATCGCGCCCTCGAAAACATCACCATGACATTCAACGTGCTTGAATTCTGCCGGCAGAACGGGAATATCCCGTTCATTTTCAGCAGTTCGCGGGAAGTGTACGGCGATATCCACAGGTACATCACCGAGGAGTCGCACGCGGATTTCGCGTTCACGGAAAGCCCGTACTCGGCCAGCAAGATTGCCGGCGAGGCGCTGGTCTATTCGTATGCGCAATGCTACGGGCTGCGTTATCTCGTGTTCCGGTTCAGCAACGTCTACGGCCGTTACGACAACGATATCGAACGCATGGAACGCGTGATTCCGCTGTTTATCCGGCGCATAGCCGAGGGCCAGCCGGTCACGGTGTTCGGTGAAAAAAAGACGCTCGATTTCACCTATGTGGACGACTGCGTGGATGGCATTCACCGGGGCATCGAACTGCTCATGTCCAAGCGCGACGCGAACCACACCATCAATCTCGCCTACGGCCAAGGTTCGACGCTGATTACCCTGGCCAACTATGTTGGCGAGGCATTGGGCGTGAAACCCGATTTGCGCATCGAAGATTCGCGCGTCGGCGAAGTCACGCATTACGTGGCCAATATCGGCAAGGCCCGCGCCCTGCTCGGCTACAACCCACGAACCCCGCTGCGCGAGGGTATCGAAAAAGCCGTCGCATGGTCGAGGGAATGGAGCGCCGCGCACGACAAGCAGGCGTAGGCGGGCGCCGTCCGGCCGCCGTCCGTTTCAGGTCGCGCGGACATTACGGTTTGGGGGCGGACGCGGGGCTTTGGCCCAAATCCTTGATCCGCAGATTTCGGAATTCGACCACGCTGCCGTGGCCAAGGAATCCGATACGGCCCGTTTTGTTCTTGAGACCGGGGTGTTCCTTCTGATCCAGCGTGCCGTTTTCGGTGGCCTTGTCGAGATCGGCGTCCACGATGACCGTCCCGTTCAGCGTTACCTTCACACGGCGGCCCTGCACAAAGATTTCCTCCTCGTTCCATTCGCCGCACGGCTTCAAATGGTCGCGCTTGGCCGCGACGATACCGTAGACGGATCCATGCGCCTGCCAGGGCTGAATGTCCTTATAGTCGGGATGACGATCATCGAGGATCTGTATTTCCATGCCGGTATACGAGGGATTGCCATCGCCCAGGGGTACGCGAATCCCGACGCCGTTGTTCGCGGCCGGCGTAAGTTTGAACTCGAAACGAAACACAAAATCCGCATAGTCCTTCTCCGTAAACAAATTGCCGCCGGGCTTGCAGACAATGCAGCCATTCTCGACGACATATCCCCGGGTGTCGCCGACCCAGCCCGCCAAGTCTTTTCCATTGAACAAAGAGACGTATCCCGCGTCCTCATCGGCGGCCATGGCGGCCGCGCACAAACCAACCAGCATCCCAACCCTCAGCGCGTTTTTCATGTTCATGGTTTCCTTCAAGGCCGGGTCATTCCGGCCGCGGTTGCTTCTTCACGACCCGATCAAGTGTTTTCCGAAACGTGTCCGGCTGTTTTTCAGGGCAAGTATAGGCTTGGCCGGCGGACTTGTGCAAAAGGATTGCATTGGGGTCCCCGGAAGCGGCTTGTATGGCCATGCGCCGTTGTGTATTGTGTCGTTCGTCGAAAGAAACCGTTTTTACCGGGAGGAACAGGTCATGTCCGATTCGTTGTTGTTTAGCCTCGAGGGCAGTATTGCCCGCATCGTTTTCAACCGCCCCGACGTGTTCAACGCACTCGACGGTTCCCTACTGCGCCTTCTGGCGGATCGCCTGATGGACGTGGCAATCGATCCGAAAGTCCGCGCCGTCATCCTGACCGGCACGGGAAAGGCCTTCTGCAGCGGCGCGGACCTGCGGATGCTCATCTCGGAACCGGATAAAACCGAATCGCAACTCTACGTGCTGGCGCCGGTCCTGCACCAGAGCGTGATCGAACTTCGCCGCATGAACAAACCGGCGATCGCGGCCATCAACGGCGTCGCGGCGGGCGCGGGACTCTCGCTGGCGCTCGCGTGCGATTTCCGCGTGATGGCCAAATCGGCCGTGCTCAAACAGGCGTACACCTCGTGGGGCCTCTGCATGGACGGCGGCAGCACCTATACCCTGCCGCGCCTTATTGGCCTTGCGCGCACGCTCGAGATCGCCGGCATGGACGCGCCAATCACATCTGAACAGGCGCTCGCGTGGGGACTGGCGACCAAGGTGACGGACGACGATCGCGTGCTGGACGAGGCGATGGCCATGGCCTCCGCGCTCGCCGAACGATCGCTGCACGCGTTCGGCATCGTCAAACAATGCCTGAACGATTCGTTCCACACACCGCTCGAAATGCAACTCGAACGTGAACGCGAAGCCATCGCGCTATGCGGCAAGCATCCCGACGGACAGGAAGGCATGACCGCCTTCGCCTCGAAACGCAAACCCGTCTTCCGGCGCGAGTAGGCCGCCTTGTCGTGCGGAACCAACCGCGCTATTTCGCAAACCTGTAGACATGAACGTCGAAGCGCCGCCACGTGTCGGTGATCGCGCCGTTTTCGACGGGAAGCGTCCGGTCTTCGTTAAGCACCGTGCACGAGGTCCATCCGTCCAGTCCGGACAGCGTGGCCTTGCAGAAGTTCTTGTCGGCGTTGCAGGTGAAGAGGTAGAGAAGGCCCTCGTGTTCCTTCGCGAGCGTCTGAACGCCGTCGTCCACGGAATGGCCCATTTCATGGTAGTCAATCCCGGGCCTTAGCGACGCCGTCCGCGTGGACAACGGTCCGGCCAGATCCGCGATCTCACGCGCGACGCGCTTGATATCGGTCCACGCCTGCGACGGCTGCGGCATGGAATGGCTGCCCCAGTAAACGATGCCGTTGGCGCTTTTGATCAAGGACTGGAACGCCATGAACCGGCTTTGCGCATAAGAAGGATACTGGATTTTTTCCTCGCGGCGCTCCTTGATGCCCGGTTCGTCCTCAAGCGCCTCCCATGCGAACGCCTGCAGCACCATGAGCAGGGGGCGATTCGGCCCCGTCACCTGCCGCATCTTGTCCACGTATTCGCCGACCTGGCTGATGTGTTCGTTGTTCAAATCGCCCTGATGGCCGTCGGGAAACAGCGCGAAACCGGGTTTCGATCCGGGGTTGACAGGGTAGATGTCGCACGCGACCACGTCCGTGCCGGCATTGTATTGCCGCAGGGTTTTCACGAGATTGGTGGGGGCCTGGTTTGTGTAGACGAGATGGCGCGCATCCCGCGCCTTGATGATCCGGTACGTCTCTTCGAGCACCTGCCACGGCACCCGCTGATCGGCCTTCATGAAGGTCCACGCCGGCTCGTCAACGGTTTCGATGAGCGCGAGCGCCGGATGCTCCTTGATTCGATCCACGGCGGCGGCTATCGCCTGTGAACTCTCGTCGCGCTTGTCGGGATCGATGGCGCCCACGGTGGCCCACGCCATCAAGCCGGCCGCGTGGGCCGTGTCCAGCGCGTCCGGGTCCGCCGCCACATGAATCAGGTTGAACCCCGCCTCGGCCATTTCGTCAAAGGGACGATCCGATTTCGCCGCATAATACGAACCGACGATCAACGTCCGTTTGCCGTTGATCGTAATCATCCCGTCGTCGTCGAACGCGACCGTGAGCGGCTCCGCCGCCGACATCGTCAAACACGCCACAATTCCCGTCAGCGCCATCATTCGTTGTCCTCCTCATTCTTGTCCGGGGGAAAAATCCGATAAGGGAAAAACCGGCCCGTCCGGTTCATGGCCCCCGCGCGTCCGAACCTTCAGCCTGTAATCTGCTTGATCAACGGCAACGTTTTCTTGAACTCCGGCGTGCCCGCGGCGCGCAGAATCTCGAAAATGGCCATTTCCGTGGTCACCACCGTCGCACCTTCGACCTGCATGCGTTCGAGCGCCACCTCGGCGTCGCCGGGGTTGCGCGAACCGACCGCGTCGCGCGGGATGAAAATGTCGTAGTCCATCTCGAGACCCTCGAGCACCGTCTGCATCACGCACACATGCGTTTCAATGCCCGCCACGAGGATTTGGTCGCGTTCCGCGGCTTCGACGGCCTCGACAAATTCCGCCGCGCCGAAACAGCCGAACGCCACCTTTTCGATGGGCTCGTACTCGCTGAGTTCAGCCGCCACCCGCGCGGTGGTGCGTCCCAATCCCTTCGGGTACTGTTCCGTCCAGAGAATCGGGATTTCGAGCAACCGCGCAAACCGGATCAACCGGATGGCCTGTCCCACCACGCGTTCGGCGTCTGCGATTTTCGGCAGCAGGCCGTCCTGAAGATCAATGACGCACAGCAGCATGTTCCCGCGTTCCAGCATCATGAGCAACCCTTTCCTGTTGAAGTCCGGCCGATTATAGCACGCGCCGCATGAGGGATGATTCAGACGCATGACGTTCGTGGGACGACAAAGAAAATGACGTGGGCGTTGGCCACAACCCAGTTTCTCTTCTTGCTCGTAATCGCTCTCAAAACCCACCGCTTTTCGCACTTGCTTAATTATGGAACTTCAATTGGTCGCGCAAATTGCCCAAAACTTTCTTGTTGTTTTTATGGAAGCCCGATTTTAAGGTGTTAAATTTTGCGGCTACGTTGGCGCCGTGCTATAAAACACGTCAGCCATCAACGCTGGGAAAGGCGCAATGCAGGGCAGATTTCTGACGCGGACGGAACAGGCGCTGCTGCTGGTCGTGGCGGTATCCGCGGCCATCGGCGGCATAGCGCTCTACCATTACAATCATTCCGTCAAAACGGAAACGCCGAGGGTGGAGACCGTTTCCAAACCCGAACCCAAGCCGGTTGAAACAGAATCCGCCGCCGACACGCCGCCCGTATCCGGTTTCATGCCCGAACCAAAACCACCCGCCGATGAATCGCCCGATCCCGTCGTGGAAATCGCCGTATCCGTTATGGGAGCCGTCAACATGCCCGGCGTGTACCGGCTGCGGCGCGATGCACGCGTCCAGGACGCCATCGCCGCCGCGGGCGGCGCAACCGGCGAGGCAGACGCCGGCGATTTGAACCTTGCCGCGTTGTTGATAGACGGTTCGACGCTGATCGTGCCCGCGCGGGCCTCTTCCCAACTGGAAGGAGGCCGCCTGACCGCCCGTGGCGGCGCGACGGCTGCCGAACTCAATCCGCCGCAATATACCGTTTCGGGCTGGGCCACCGCACCATCCGCCCCAACGTTATCCGGCGCGGATCCGGAACCCCGTCCCGCCGTAAAACGCGAACCGGCTCCAACGAATCCGGAAACGGCAAAAAGCGGGCCCATCGATCTGAATACAGCCGGCGCGAATGAACTCGAATCCCTGCCGGGGATCGGACCCAAACTCGCCGCCGAAATCATCGCCTACCGCACGCGAACCCCCTTCGCATCGGTCGAGGAACTGACCAATGTGCCGGGAATCGGCGATGGAAAACTCAACGCCGTGCGCGGTCGTGTAAGCGTTCGCGGCACGGGAACGGCGCCCGCTTCCCGTTCTGACGGTGAAACCGTCAAGAACAAGGATCGCGCGCCGTCGAAATCCGCTCCTTCCCCTTGACGGAAACATTGCGGACGGGCCGTCTTGGGATTCAATGGTTGTAAAAATTTTTCCCGATGTTGCCGGGGCGCGCGCGTATCACGTATCCTTTTCACGCCGACAGTGGCCGCGGGATATGGGCAACAGTCCTTATGGATACGGCGGACGGGACAGGCTGCCCGGCCTGCCGTTTCCGAAACCGAAAAAACGAAGGGAAAAGATTGAAATGGCGATGATTGCGTTTTGCGCGGGAGCGATTGCATTGGTTGTTGCGATGGCATGGCCCCGAAAGGTTTGGGGCGATGCGATGCCGAACGACTGGGAAAATCCGCGGATTCTGCAGCGCAATCGCGAGCCGTCGCATGCGTCGCTGATCCCATTCCCGGACGCGGAAGCCGCCTTGAATGCCCCGGACGCCTCGCCGTGGCGTCTGCCGCTGGGCGGCGACTGGAAATTCAACTGCGTGATGAAGCCGGAAGAAGCCCCGACGGATTTTCATCTTCCCGAAACGGATCTGACGGGCTGGGATACAATCGAAGTTCCCGGCAACTGGCAGATGCAGGGTTACGATCAAACCTTCTACATGAACATCGCGAACATGTGCGAACCCGCCGAACCTCCCTTCACGAATCACGAGTACAACCCCGTCGGATCGTACCGCCGCACATTCACGCTTCCCGAAACGTGGAAGGGCATGCAGGTGTTTCTGCATTTCGCGGGCGTCCAGTCGGCTTTCTATGTATGGCTGAACGGCCGTGAAGTGGGCTACAGCCAAGGCAGCATGATGCCGTCGGAATTCAATGTCACGTCGTATCTCGTTGAAGGCGAAAACGTGCTCGCGGTGCGCGTCTACCGGTGGTGCGACGGCAGTTACATCGAGGATCAGGACATGTGGCGCATGAGCGGCATCCACCGCGAGCCGTTCCTGTTCGCCGTGCCGCCGGTCCATATCCGCGATGTGCGCGTGCGCACGACGGTTGACATTTCGCGCCGGAACGCCACGCTCGAAATCGCCGCGGATCTTCGCAACTATACCGAGGAAACCGCACAAGGCCTGCGCCTCGCGTGGGAATTGCGCGACGCATCGGGGTTGGTCGCCGCCGCCAAGACCATGACGGACGGCGTCGCCTTGGGCGGCAAGGCCTCTTTGATGCTTTCCGACATTGCGATGGTAAGCGGCGCGCGGTGCTGGTCGGCGGAAGATCCGTATCTATACACGCTCGTCGTCACGCTGGCGGATGCAAGCGGCGCCGTCCGCGAGGCGCAGCGCTGCCGGGTCGGGTTCCGGCAGGTCGAGTTGAAGGACGATCGTCTGTGCGTCAACGGGCAACCCATTTGGATCAAAGGCGTCAACCGCCACGAGTTCGACCCGGATCGCGGCAAGGCCGTCACGCGCGAAAGCATGATCCAGGACATCCTGTTGATGAAACGGTTCAATCTCAACGCGGTGCGCACATCGCATTACACGAACGATCCGATGTGGCTCGATTTGTGCGACGAGTACGGCCTTTACGTGCTCGACGAGGCCGATCTCGAATCGCACCATTACTGGGACCGTTTCACGAAAGACCCCGAATGGCATGACGCCTTCGTCGAACGGGCCGAACGCATGGTCGAACGCGACAAGAACCATCCGTGCGTCATTGCATGGTCGCTCGGCAATGAGTCGGGCTATGGCCCGAACCACGACGCCATGACGGACTGGATCCGCGCGCACGATCCGACGCGGCCCGTCCACTACAATCCGACGCGCGAGCCGCGCTGCACGGATATCGTCTCGCCGATGTATCCAAGCATCGAGGACCTGATTGGCGCGGGCGCGGACCCGGACGATCACCGCCCCGTCATCATGTGCGAATACGCGCATTCGATGGGCAACAGCACCGGCAATCTGCGCGAATACTGGGTCGCCATCGAAACCCACAAGCGGCTCCAGGGCGGCTTCATCTGGGACTGGGTGGACCAGAGCATCCGCGTTCGTTCGATCGCAACCACGCCCGATTCCATCAGGCCGGAACGCACAGTCGCCGTCGTCGCCAGGCAGGTTGAGGGACGATCAGGCAAGGCCATCGCGGACGGTTACGCGGCGGTCGCGCCCGATCCGGCCCTCGACATCACCGGCGACAAACTGACGCTCGAAGCGTGGGTCCGCCCCGAAAAAAGCAACTACACAAATCCCTTCATCACGAAGAGCAGCCTTCAATACTTCCTCCGACAAAAGAACAACGACACCATCGAATTCGGTATTTCCGACAACGCGCTGATCGTGGCCGCAGCCAAGACGCCCGCCGATTGGTTCGGCGAATGGCATCATGTAGCGGGCGTGTACAACGGCAAGGAATTGCGTTTGTACGTAGACGGCAAGCGTCTTGCGCGCACCCGGCATCAAGGCACGATAGACCACGCGTCGTGCGCGGTATTCATCGGACGCGATCCGCGCCAACGGCATTCATTGCGCGGCGCGATAGACCGCGCGCGGATTTACAACCGCGCCCTCGGCCCGAAAGAACTCGGCGCGGAAACACCCGCGAAAGGCGCGGTCCTGTCGCTCGACTTCAACGCTTTTGAGGAAAAACCGACCGAGTGGTTCGCGTACGGCGGCGATTTCGGCGAAATGCCGACCGACGGCATCTTCTGCTGCGATGGGTTGATTGCATCAAACCGCACGCCGCACCCGGCCCTTTGGGAGTACAAGAAGATCCTCGAACCCGTCCGGGTCGCGCTGGTGGACGCCGCAAAACGCGAAGTCGAGATTGAAAACCGAAACCATTTCGTTTCGCTGGCGTATCTCGACGCGGCGTGGGAATTGCGCGCGGACGACCGCGTCATCCAGACGGGTGTTCTGCCGCGTCTCGACACCGCGCCGTGCGCGAAAACACGCGTAACCGTGCCGTGCCATGGATTCATGCCGGAACCGGGCGTCACGTATTGGCTCGTGCTTCGGTTCACGCTTGCGGAGGATCAGGCATGGGCCGTGAAAGGGCATGAAGTCGCATGGGCGCAATTCGAACTGCCCGACAAGGCGCCGGCCGTGCAATTCGGCCTCGACGAACTGCCGGCGTTGATATCCGTAGGCACGCGAAAAGAGATCGCGATTACGGGGCAGGGCTTCAAACTGAGATTCGACGCCAAACTCGGCACACTCGCATCGTGGCATCATCGCGGTGTGGAGTTGCTGGAAGCCGGACCGCGATTCGAGCCATGGCGTGCCCCGACGGATAACGACGAGTTGTCCGACATGGGCCGCATCTGGCGCAAGGCGGGACTCCATGCGCTTGTACATGAAGTCGAGGGGATTGAATTGCAAAAGGCCGATCCAGGCAAAGCCGTCGTGACGGCCCGCGTCGTCTCGCGCGCAGTCAAGGGCGAAGCCGTGTTCAGGCAGGTGTACACCTATACGATCCTCGGATCCGGCGACGTTCTTTTCGATTGTTCCGTAACGCCGGAAGGCGACATTCCGCACGTGCCGAAACTAGGATTCGCATGGCGGCTGCCCGCCGCGTTCGACACGTTCACATGGTACGGCCGCGGTCCGCACGAAACCTATCCCGACCGTGAACTCGGCGCGATGATCGGCATCTATCGCGAAAAGGTCCGCGTTGAAAACATGCCCTACGTCATGCCGCAGGATTACGGCAACAAGACCGGTGTCCGATGGGCCGCATTGACCAACGGACAAGGGATCGGGATCGCCGTGTTTGGACGCCCGGAGTTTCAGGCCGGCGCGCATCCTTTCGACACGCGAACCCTGGAGGAATCGCAGCAGACATTCACGCTCGAAGCGAAGCCGTACATCGTGCTGCACACCGATTTCGCGGTTTGCGGACTCGGCAACGGCAGTTGCGGACCCGGCACGCTCCCGAAATATCTCGTCCATCCGCGACCCGCCGCCTACCGCCTGCGGATCCGCCCCTTCGGACCCGGGGAATCGCCGGACCATTGGGCCCGCACGACGCCCTTCGCATAGTCCGTGACGTTTTCCCCCCTGTGTTTTCGGAAACACGGAAAGGGCCGGGAAAACGGCGGGAAAACGGCGGGAGCGGCAATGTCCAATTTGAAAGATCCCGGCCCGGTGTGCTATACAGATGACGCGGTTGGCGCTTCGGACATGTCCTTTCCCGCGCACAAAAAAGATGGCCAAACCCCTGATACTTGTCACCAACGACGATGGCATTCGAGCACCTTCGCTCGAAGCGCTTGCGTACGCCTTGGAAGCGGTGGGGGAAGTTCATGTGTATGCGCCGGACCGCCAGCAGAGCGCGGTGGGACATGGCGTGTCGCTTCATCGGCCGTTGCGGGTGTCGCCCTTGGAAGGCCGCGATCGGTGGTTCATGGTGGATGGCACGCCGACGGATTGCGTCATGCTGGCCGTGCGGGATTTGTTGGGACGGCGCCCGGACTTGGTCGTTTCGGGCATCAATCCCGGCGCAAACCTCGGCGACGACGTGACCTATTCGGGCACGGTGGCCGGCGCGTACGAGGGCATGTTGCTCGGCGTGCCGTCGTTCGCGATATCAAACGTGAGTTACAGGCCGAAATGTTTCGAGCCGGCGGGACGTTTCGCGGCGAAATTGGCGCGGCACGTGCTTGAACACGGCTTGCCGCCGGACACGATGTTGAATGTGAACGTGCCGGACGTGAACTACGAAGAATTTGCGGGCGTCTCCTTCACACGGATGGGCCGCCGGCACTACAACGACGAAATCGTGCGGCGAACGGATCCCCGCGGCGGCAAATATTACTGGATTGGCGGCGCGGAACCAAGCCATGTCGCGGAACCGGGCACGGATTTCGAGGCCATTGAGAACCGGCGAATCAGCGTGACCCCGCTGCACCGGGATTTGACGAATCACGCGGCGTTGTCGCGTTTGGCGGAACAAACAATCGCCCTGTAGCGACGACCGGAAAAGTTTCCGGCGCAAGGACGGGCAAGGGTCGCGCGATCGCGCGATTAAGGAGTAGGAATACGATGTGTGGAATAGTCGGCTATATCGGAAACAAGAACGCGGTTGAAATCATCATGAGCGGGCTGCACCGCCTTGAATACCGGGGGTACGACTCCGCGGGCGTCGTGGTGGTCAAGGACGGCAAACTCGATTGCGTCAAGAGCGTCGGCAAACTCGTGGCCATGGACAAAAAACTCGAACAAGTGGGCCTTTCGGGCGTGCTGGGCATCGGCCACACGCGCTGGGCGACGCACGGCGTGCCGAGCGAGGTCAATTCCCACCCGCACTTCGACATGCAGCAGGAAATCGCCGTCGTCCACAACGGCATCATCGAAAACTACCAGGAACTCCGCGCACAATTGACCTCCGAGGGCGTCACGTTCCGCAGCCAGACCGACACCGAGACGATCGCGCATCTCGTCCGGAAATATTACAAGGGCAACCTGTTTGAGGCGGTCAAGCGCGCGCTGCACGACGTCGAGGGCGCGTATGCCATCGGCGTGGTTTGCAAAGACAACCCGGACGTGCTGGTCGCCGCGCGGCACGGAAGCCCCCTGATCGTCGGCCTTGGCGACAACGAGGCGTACATCGCATCCGACGTGCCCGCCATCATGAAGTACACGCGCAAGGTCCTCTACATTGACAACGGGCAGGTCTGCGAAATCCGCCGCGACGGATACAAAATCGAGGATATCCACGGCGCGCCCGTCAATCTCGAAGTCAAGACCGTTGATTGGGACGACGCGGCGGCGGAGAAGGAAGGCTATCCGCACTTCATGCTCAAGGAAATCTTTCAGCAACCGGATGTCATCCGCAACACCCTGCGCGGACGCGTCCACGAAGGTTCGGACGAGGTCCAACTGGCCGATATGAAACTCGACTTGCAGGAACTCAAGGACTGCAAGAAGATCGTCATCGTGTCGTGCGGAACGGCATGGCACGCGGGCCTTGTCGGCAAGTATCTCATCGAAAAGTTCGCGCAGGTGCCGGTCGAAGTGGATATCGCCTCCGAGTACCGCTACCGCGATCCCATCGTCTACCCGAACACCATCGTGATCCCCGTGACACAGTCCGGCGAAACCGCCGACACGCTCGAAGCCATTCGCATCGCGAAACGCAAGGGCGCGAAGGTCGTGTCGATCGTCAACGTCGTCGGTTCGAGCATCGCGCGCGAATCGCACGGCGTCATCTACACCCAAGCCGGACCCGAAATCGGCGTCGCCTCGACCAAGGCGTACACGTCGCAGATCACCGCGTTTTCGCTGTTCACCATCTACCTCGCCGAAATCCGCGGAACGCTGAGCAAGGCCGAAGCCCGCGAGATGATCGCGCATCTCCGCGCGATTCCCGACAAAATCCAGTGGGTGCTCGACAACCATGAGACCGTCAAAAAGTGCTCGCAGGATCCAAAATACCGCGACGCGCAGAGCGCGCTGTTCCTCGGACGCAACTACAATTTCCCGAGCGCGCTCGAGGGCGCTTTGAAACTGAAGGAAATCAGCTACATCCACGCCGAAGGCTACGGCGCCGGCGAAATGAAGCACGGCCCCATTGCGCTCGTTACGGATCAACTCCCGGTTGTCTGCATCGCCCCGCAAAGCGCAACCTACGACAAGATGGTCTCGAACATCCAGGAAATCCGCGCCCGCAGCGGCATCGTGCTGTCCGTGGCGACCGTCGGCGACGAAGGCATCAAGAAACACAGCGCCGACGTCATCTACGTTCCCGACTGCTACGAGCCATTCAGCCCGATCGTCGTCGCCGTCCCGCTGCAACTGCTGGCCTACTACATCGCCACCAACCGCGGCTGCGACGTGGATCAGCCCCGCAACCTCGCCAAGAGCGTGACCGTCGAATAAACCCCGGAAACCCGTATCTCCCAGCCCGCGCCGGAAAAGACAAAACACCCCGGCGCGGGCATTTCATTGCGCGGTGAAGTATGCGCATCTTTTGAGAGAACATATACACCCTGAGTCCGTTCATGATTCACTCGGGGCATATCTCATGCTTGCCGACGCACAGATAGAAGCCATTGCCTCATGCGCACGAGAGTTTGGGGCCAAGACCGTTTGGTTGTTTGGTTCCGCCTTGGGCGACGCGCAAGACGCGAGAGATATTGACTTGGCTGTCGAAGGCGTTGCGCCCGAAAGGTTCTTCCCCTTTTACTTCCGTCTTATTTTGGCCTTGCAGAAACCGGTGGATCTCAGCAATCTTTCGCCAGATCCGCCTTTATCGCCGATTATCCGTGAAAAAGGCGTGCGCATTTATCAACGCTGAAGAAGGATTCGCGCGGCGCGGGCAGGAGAATATTCTCAAAGTCGTTGCGATGATTGAGGAATCACTCTCAACGCCGGATCTTTCCCGATTCGAGACCATACCACCGGAAACGCTTCTTCAGAACGCATAGACCGGCATCGAAAGAATCTTGCGCTTTGATCTCGAACAAAAGGGGAAAGGCATCGAAAAGACAGACTCATGGCATCAAGAACTCCTGGAGAGATCGCATGAAGAACACCTGATCGACGCCCCTCAATTCGATGCGCTTGGAACTTTGCCGACCTCCCGGTATGTTCAAATTCACGATTCCGTCCACATGCTGGACGAGGCGCGGCTCCGAAATCTCGCCGCAAACGCGCCCCCCCTGATTCGCGCTTGTCTGGAAAAACGAAAATTCTGATGCTCCGGCCGGCAATCAACGCGGCGGCGCTTCCGCCTCGGCATCCGCCGCGGTCGTATCCACGTTTTCAACCGGCATTTGGGACGGTTGTTCAGGGGGCGATTTTCGTGTGTCGGGCTTGGTTTCGGGAACCGGGGCGATGTCGGGCGGCTGGTCCGGGTCTTGGACGGTGAACAGAAAGGCCCGGGATTCGGTACTCGTGCGTCCGTCCAGCGCGCCCCAATGCAGGGCATAAGTTCCGGGGGTTAGCGCATCCACCAGGCGTATTTCCACAAGGACCCGCTCCGGTTCGTCAATGGGAAGCGCCTCGACAGGGTTGTTGGATTCCGCCGTCCACACCTCGAATCCGCCTTCCGGACCGGTTGCTTTCACACGGCGCAAACGCGCCAGCCGAAGGTCGTAGGCGGGCATTTTGTGGCAGACGATCAGCGGTTTTGGCTGGTCCGTCGTTGCGATCGCCGCCACGACGCGCATCGCATACACAGGGCCTGTTTCGGTGGCAAAAGGTTTCGGTTCTCCGGGGGGCATGGCGCGAAAATGGTAGTCCTCAACCAGGTACGCGCCCGCGCCCCGCGGAAGCGGCCACAGGGCGACCGTTTGCGCCGTCACGCTCAGGCCCGTGCTGCTTTCCAAAGCGAGATAGCCGGACGTGTACCCGTCTTTCACGAGCCGGATGCCGGCGATTCCCCGCGGCGCCGACAATTCATACCGGCCCAGCGCATTGGTAATCGTCTGGGCGGCCGCGGCATCCGCGATGACGGCTACGCCGGGCAGTGGATGGCCCTGGACATCGGTCACCATGCCGGAAATCACGGATCGATCGCAGCCCACGCAAAAGAACGCAAGCATGAAGCAGGCGGCGCCCCAAAAACCCCTCGTGCGAATGGCATCGCGGCGCATAGCGCATGCCGGGCATCGATCGCCAAACAATGAACGCGGATCTTTCATCTCTGTGCGTTAGAACCTTGCCATGAACTGGGCGCTGATCGCGGCGCTGGCCATCGAATCCCGCGGGCACACGTCCTGTTCGACGATATACCACTTCGTGCCGGCGGTGGCTGCTGCCGCGAATATTTCACGCCAATCGAGAATCCCGTTGCCCATTTCCGTAAACGCCCGCGATTTGATATCGAGCATGTCTTTCACGTGCAGCAACGGGCAGCGTCCGGCATACCGCGCAATAAGGCCCGCCGGATTCAGTCCCGCGTAGCGGACCCAGAAGGTGTCTATCTGCGCCGCAAGATTTTCCGGGCTGGCCGATCCCATGAGAATGTCGAAGGGATACTCGCCGCCGATCCGGTCGAATTCATGGGCATGGTTGTGGTAGTTGAGGATAATTCCCGCTTCGCGCAGCCGCGCGCCGCCGGCGTCAAGCGCCCGGCCGCAGGCCTGCCAGCCCTCCTTGTCGGGCGTCAACGCCCGATCGATGCCGCCGATGGCTACATACTTGACGCCCAGCGTATTGGCGAGTTCGACCACGGCGGGCGTGTTGTTGACGACGTCCTCGTAGCCGGTGTGAACGCTCATCGGTTTCAAGTGCGCGGCATCGAGCCATTTTTTGAATTCGGCCGCCGTCAGCCCATGGGTGCCGGCCACCTCGACATGCGTATAACCGGACTCGCGGACTTTCTGGAGCGCGGCGGCCACGTCCTTTTCCAGATAATCGCGAACGGTATACAACTGCAACGCATAATGTAGATTGCCCATCGCCGCCGGCCTTTCCCGGTTGCCCGTTTGCGCGGCATGCATCGCACAACCAAAGCATGCCGCAGCGCTTTCACACTACCACCACGGCTAATCGAATTCCAGTTTCGGCAATCGCTCCGACATGCGCCGCAGGGCCTCGTCGAGACGATCCTCACGGACCGTCAACGAAAAACGCACGTACCCCTCGCCGTTCGCGCCGTAGGCCGCGCCGGGCGCGGAAACCACCGCGCAGCGTTCCAGCAGGAACTCGCAAAACGATGCGGATGTATGGCCCTTCGGCACGGGTACCCACAGGTAAAACGTGCCCTTCGGAGGCTCATAGCGCCAGCCCAGCGCGCGCAGCACGGCCAGCATCCGTGCGCGGCGCGCCTGATAAATGCCGACCATCTGTTCGGTGAATGCGTCGCAATGGTCCAAAGCCTCGATGCCCGCATATTGGATCGCGTTGAAAATACCGGAATCCGTGTTCGATTTCACCTTGGCAATCGCGCCCACAAGATCGGGGTTGCCGCTGGCCATCCCGATGCGCCATCCCGTCATGTTGAACGGTTTCGACAGCGAATTCAGTTCGACCCCCACGTCTTTCGCGCCGTCCACACTGAGAAAACTCAGCCGCTCCACGCCGAATACCACCTCGCTGTACGGATTGTCGTAACAGATGGCGATATCGTAACTCTTGGCAAAGGCGACCAATTCGTCAAGAAACGCGCGCGTCGCCACCGCCCCCGTCGGATTGTTCGGATAATTCAGGTAGAACGCCGACGCCTTTTTCGCCACCTCGGACGGGATGTCATCGAGTTTCGGCAGAAACCCGTTTTCCGTGCGCATTGCGACGGGATAGGGTTCCGCGCCGACGAACCAGATGCTCGGCTTGTAGCCCGGATACCCCGGATCCGTCACCAGCACCGTGTCGCCCTCGTTGACCACGCCCAACGCGAAATGATGGCAGCCTTCCTTCGACCCGATCAGGGCCACGATCTCTTTTCCGGGATCCAGCGTCACGCCGTAGCGCCGCCCGTACCACCGCGCCACCGCCTCGCGAAACGCCAGCATCCCCCATTCCTCGTCCGTGGGATACCGGTGGTTTTCCGGATCGCGCGCGGCCCGTGCAAGCGCTTCGACGACGCGATCCGGCGTCGGATCCACCGGATCGCCGATGGCCAGGCTGACGACATCTATACCCTGCGCCCGAGCCGCGTTGATCTTGTTGCGCAACGTCATGAACAGATAGGGCGGAACCTTCTCCAAACGCTTTGCCGTGTGCATGCCGGTTTCTTCTCCTTGATTTTCGCCAATCCCCCGTGCCGTCTGTTTCCGCCCTTGCCTTCCGGGCCGGGCGATCAAACGGCCACGGTCTTTCCTTCCTCGGCCGATCGGTAGAGCGCGTCGATCACCGCCATGTTGGCCACGGCATCCTCCGGAGTCCAGCGCGGCGGCTGATGCGTCTTGTAACTGCGAACGAAGTCTTCGACTTCGAGGTGGTAACAGTTGGCGCCGGGCGTTTCCACGACTTCCTCGTGTCCGCCGCGCCGAATGAAAAAACAGGCCTTGTCCTCGCCCGGAAACCATGGCGAGGGTATATGGATCATGCCTTCCGTCCCGACAATATCGGCATGGCTCCGGGCATAGTTTTCGATGCTGCACTCGAATTGGGCCAAAATGCCCCCGGGAAACACAAGCTGGCCCATGAGCGTGTCGTCCACACTGGTGCGGCGGCTTACCGCCTGCGCATGGACGGGTTCGCAACCCGCGACAAGCCGCGCGAGGTTCACGCAGTAGCAGCCGACGTCCATCAGGGCGCCGCCGGCCAACGATGCCGACGCGCGGATATTCGTCTCGCGGTCGCTCAGCCGGAAGGTAAAACAACTTCGCATGGAGACCAACTCGCCAATCGCGCCCGCGGCAATCCGCGCCAAAATTTCATCGTACATCGGATGAAACCGGTACATGAAGGCCTCCGCCAAGAGCACGCCTTTCCGCTTGGCGGCGGCCGCCATTTCCCGCGCCTGTTGCGCATTGATCGCAAACGGCTTCTCGCACAGGACCGGAATGCCCGCTTCAATCGACTTGAGAGTCCACTCGGCATGCATGCTGTTCGGCAGCGGATTGTAAAGGACGTCAATCTCGCGCGACCGGATCAAGTCGTCGTACGAACCGAACGCGCGCGGGATGCCGTGTTCCTTGGCCCATTCGGAAGCGCGCGTCCAGTTGCGGCTTGCCACCGCCTGGACACAACTCGACACGCCCATACCGATGCCCCGCATCACCGCCCGCCCGATTCGCGCCGTGCCCAGGATGCCCCATCGCACCGGAGTCGCCATGGTTCTCCCTCCCTCAACGCATCGGCCAATGGCGCGCGCCGATCCGCCCGCGCCGGGCCCAATGCCGCCATCAGGGAACGATCGTTGCCTTCTTGATATAATCCATGTTCGGGAACTGCGCCGTCAGATACGCGTTGCCCTGCGTTTCGATTGCGTACTGCTGCGGCATCTCGCCGTATTGCGACGTAATCGCCTTGACCACGTCCATGCCTTCGATGACTTTCCCGAAGGGGGCGAACCCCATGCCGTCCAAGCGCGCGTTGTCAACCAGATTGATGAACAACTGCGTCGTGCGCGTATTGGGGCCGGCGGTCGCGAACGTAATCGTGCCCACTGTATTGCTCTGCTTGACCGGATCGTCCTTCAGATTTTGCGAACGCCATTTCGCGCTGACCTGCGGATCCGCCGCAAGACCAAACTGCACCACGAAATTCGGCACCACCCGGAAAAAACGGGCCTCGTTGTAAAACCCTTCCTTCACCAGTTGTTCGAACCGCTCCGCGCCCAGCGGCGCCCAGTCCCGATGAACCTCCACCACAAAATTGCCGTTTGAACACTCGAACTTTACCTTGAACACATTCGGATCCGCCGCCTTCGCGCCTTCGGCCGGTTTGGCGGGGTCCGCCGGCTTGGGCGCTGGGGTTGGTTGGGCCTGGGCCGTTTCCACCGGCTGCGCCTTCGCGGGCGCCTTGCCGGCCATTTCCTGATCCAGGCGTTTCTGTACCTGTGCCGCCTTTTCCAGCGTGCTCGCGGTCAATCGCTCGGGCAGAATCAGTTGCCAGGCGGCCACGCCCGCCAGGATCAGAACCGCCACCGCTATCGCAACGACTTTGTGTTTCATGATTCGCGTCTCCTTGAATCCCGATTATTCATCCAACATCCAAATATTATGCCCGGCAAATGAAAACGATGCAAACGGCGGTGTGGACGACGAAAAAACACCGGCCCAAAAAGACGACAGGCGTCCGGATATTGAACATGGAAACCGGAAACGACGAATGGCGCTCGATCTCGATTGGGATGGTACCGGGGCAGGGACTTGAACCCTGGACCCCTGGATCCACAATCCAGTGCTCTAACCAACTGAGCTACCCCGGCCCGTGTCGGAATGGCCGTACCGGCTTTCCCGCGTGGGGAAACTTCGGAAGAAAAACCGTGGTCGAATATCCGGGTTCTTTCCCCGCGGCGTCCATGCCCGGCGCGTGGATGTCGCGAACAAAGAACGACTACTCTTGACGACGGCTTTACGGCTCACGGCCACTGTGGAAAGTATAGCGGAGCGTCCAGACGGAACGCAAACGGCGCGCATGCGGAACGGGCAATGCGCGGAGAGGGAGGATCGCGGTTATGCGGGCAATGCCGTTTTTTTGGAGCGTGTGTCTTGCCGCATTTTGTGTGCATGCTAGTGATTCGTGGAAATTGCCGCTGGAGGAGAAGGAGCGGATTCTCGAAAAGAACAATGTCGAGCGGCACAACATCCTTGGCCTGTATCCTTCCCAGGTTGAAGTGCCGCTGGACGGCGGGCCGGTGGATCAGTCCACGCGGGGCAACAGCAACATCGCGCACGCGGTGTGCTGGACGGCGAATTACCTGGGCGGCGCGTCGTACCGGTATGCGTTTCTCAAAAAGTCGGGCGCGCCTGCGGAGGACGTCGCGAAAGCGAAGGCGCGGGCCGATGAACTATTCGAATCCATCTACCGCTGTCAACTCGTGACGGGCGTCCGCGGATTGCAGGCGCGCGGCTATGCCATCGGCCATGGAGAATCCTATGAAGAGCGCGGCATCGAACGGCTGAACGACTCGTGGCAACAGGGCGCGGGCGAATACGCCCATCTGCGCTGGCGGGGCAGTCCAAGCCACCACAATTACAGCGCGTCGGCGCGCGGTCTCGGCAACTATTACGACTTGGCGGCGGAGGGCGCGCAGAAGGCTCGTTGTCGCGAGGCGATCGACGCGCTGGTCGGTTACTGGGTGAACAATGATTTCAAGATCTGGCACATTGACCGCGTCCACAACACGCCCATCCTCGGTTTCCACGACGGCAAAACGCTGAACACGCGAATTCTCATGGCCATCGGCGGCGCTAAAATCGCGCATCATGCCACGGGCGATCCGAAATACCAGGCCGTGTACGAACGTCTCATCGAAAAATTTCATGTGCGCGGTCTGACGAGTTTCAGGACGGAAAAGGATCACGACGACGCCGAGCATTGCCTGTGCCACCTTGAAAACCTTTTCCGCATCGAGACGGATCCGGAATTGCTGGCTGCGTATCGGGTCGTACTCGAAGGCATTTGGTCGAATCACAAGGACGATGCGCAATCGCTGTTTACGTACATCTATTACAGTCTCGCGCCGGATGCGCCCGGACGCGACAAGGCGCTCAAGGAGGCGTTGTATACGCTGCAAACATATCCGACGGAGACGATCTTCGAGCCGACGATGAACAGCCTGCGTCCCGATCTGAAACCGCCGTATCCGATGTATGCCGCGGTGTGGGACAACGAATACATCTGGAAGGGGCATCTGCTGAACAAAGACGGCTGGCTGAGCCGCATCGTGATGGGTGTGGCCGTTCCGGCGGAGGATCCGGTGGTCCTGTACGCCTTCGACACGAACGGCGACCTGTACCAGTCGCGTGACGGCGCCGCCACGGCGGCGGGCTGGCATCCCGTGGACGCGGGGATCGGCTCGCCGGTGCGCGCATTGGCGGCGGGACCGCGCATCCGGTGGATCTATGTGGCGTGCGACGACGGATTCCGCGTCTCGACAACGGGCGGATATTCGTGGCGGCGGCTCGACGTTCCCGAAGAGGGAGGCAAGGCCGTTGGCGTGCAAATCGAACCCGGCGAGCAGAACACGCTGTACGCGGTTCGCGAAAAAGCGGTCTACCGAACGGTCTTCACGAAGGAAAAAGACATCGGAAAGACGTGGGAAAAAGCAGCGAAAGCGCCGGAAATTCGCGAAGGGGAACGGCGTTTCAAGCCGGACGCCAACGGCGTGCTCAAGAGCGGGGACGGCGGCAAGACATGGCAACTCAAGGCGGACGGCCTGCGCATTCCCCGCGCGGTGACGGTCTTCACGCCCGAAAACACGGACTGGGTGTTCGCGGGCACGCCGGCCGGATTGTATCTATCGAAAGACGGCGGCGAGCACTGGGAAAACGGACACCTCGTGCTGCAGTTCATCAAGAACACCCGGCGCGATCTCGGCGGCGCGGCCTTCATAGACGCCTACTGGCGCGGACGCTATCACGGTTTCATTGACGACGCCACGGCACGCGCGCCCATGCCGTAGCCGCTGCCGCATTCATGATTGCCAGCCGTATTCATAACCGGTTTCGTATAGGGCGACGATATTTTCCGGCGGCGAGACGGATTGAATATTGTGGCACGGCGCGAGGATGTAGCCTCCGCCCGCACCGAGGATGCGGTAGTTGTCGAGCACTTCCCGCCTAACCTCCTCGACCGTTCCAAACGGCAGCGTGTATTGGTTGTCCACGCCGCCGTGAAAGACGAGTTGGGCGCCGAAATCCCGTTTGAGACCTTCGCGCTCCATGCCGCGGCACCGCCATTGAACCGGGTTCAGAACCTGCATGCCCATTTCAATCAATTCCGGGATGACCTCGCGGAACGAACCGTCCGAATGCGTGAACACAAACGATCCGTTCTGCCGCGTAAGATCCATCATGCGTTTCATGCCGGGAAACACGAATTCGCGCAGCGTCTCCGGCGCATACATAAGGCCGTCTTGTCCGCCGAGATCCTCCGCGACGTACGTAATGGATACCTGTCCGGGAATCGTCTCGAAAATCCGCAGCGTGTCCTGATAGGCAATCTCGAAAATTCTGTCAATGCAATAGTGCGCGATGTCCGGATGCTCCAGAAAATCCATGAAAGCCTGATGGTCGCCGCGCAGAAACTTGTACTGGTAAACCGGTTCCGATCCGCCGCCTCGGATGATCCGGTGTTCGTTGCCGCGGATCTGTTCCGGCAAATGGGAATAGTCCCAGTGATCCGGATTCGGCCACGTGTAGTTCGCCTCGATTTCCTCGACCGACTTGAACCGCGCCAGCGGCGCCGTCACGGCTTCTTGGTACGCGCCCGTGCCGTAATCCACCATCGCATGCTCGACGCCCCAAATGTCCTTGCCCTCTTCCGGCGGCGGTCCGATGTAACGCCCGCCGACGCCCATCGGCGGATCGATGTGCAGGCGCTCAATGACGGCATCCCAGTCGCATCCCATGTGCGCCTGCAACCGTTCCGCCGCCTCCGGCGTAATCCAAATGTCCATCGGCACGCGGTCCGGCGTCTGACGGTTCAACACGGCCAGCCAGCGTTCGCGCGGACTCATCGTTTCCTTCGGCATCGCGTTGTCTCCCGTGTTGGCTTCGTCTATTTGCCCATCAAGATGCCGTCCAGCCCGAGGAAATATCCTTTGGATTCGGCATTTTTACCGATGTTGCGGAGAGTCAGCGTGTGCGTGCCCGGCGCAAGTTCGATTGGACCAAAAATCTTGTCGCGCACGAAGACCGTCGCACTGTACAAATCCAATGGATGGCCGATCGGTTTGCCGTCCAACTCAATTTGAAAAATGCCGTAATCCCACGAATGGGTAAAGGTCAAGAGCATACTGCGCATGCCGGCCTCTTGCACGTCGAACGGTATGGCGAGCGTCTGGCCTTTTTCGGACGGAGTCCAGAAAAGCTGCCTGCCGCCGCTGTAACCGCCATCCTGTGGCTGCACCGGCCCCATGCTGGCTATCACATTGGAAATCAGCCCTTCCGCTTCAATCTCCGACGAAAAATCATAGTACAGACGCGCATAACCCACGGGCATTTCCGGAAACGGTTTATGCGGTTCGGTCTGATACCAGAACGCAACGGACGAAAAATCGTCGGGCCGTTCTTCAAATCCCGACCTCATGGAGCCGTCCGCATTGAAAGTCACACCCTTGTGTTCAATCTCGACGCGGAGCGATTTTTTGAAGATGACAGGGTCGGGAATATGCCAGCGATACGCCGTCGTGAGGGCATACGGTTCGTAGCCTTCCATCAGCGGGCAGCCGTAATAGGGGTTCGACATCTTTCGCAATCCCCAGCCGTCGCACAGGTAATCCTCGCTGCCCGTGCCGCGCAACTGCGGTTCTTTCGCGCCGTCAATAAAAAAGAAATCGTCGCCTTCGCCCCACCAGCTGGTCGTCAATTGCCGGACGTTGAGCACGGTGCCGACATAATGTCCGCAACCTTCCATTTCGGCCAGCAGATAATTGCAGCCCATGACCGCCGGGAACTCCTGCCGGTACATCGCGTGGAAATAGGCTTCCTTTTTGCCGATTTTCGGCGCCTTGTGCCAATCCACATAATAATAAAACGCATCGCAACGCTTGCGGCCCTCGTTCGTGACGGTGATCTTCGCCGATTTGCGGAAAGGCATGGGCCAGTAACAATTCCGACCGCGTCCTTCCGATGTCACGCAGACCGGCAACGACTGGACCGGCGCATCCACCCCATGGCCCATGCAGAAAAAGTCGCCAATGGGACACTCTACCGACGGTTGCTCCTCGCCGTCCCAATACATCCGTAGCACCAGCAACCGCGAATAGCCTCGCTCGCCGCTGGCTATCGTGTTCCAGATATGCGTGATCCGACCCGGCCCTTCGAGTTCGGCGATCGTCAGCGTACCACCCGGCGCGATGGATCGCGCATCACCGTTGCCATTGACCCAGTTGGCATCGCACGACGACACGCGTTCCGTGCTGCCCGCTTTTAGTTCCGCAAGGCCATCGAGCGGATGGCCCAATCCCGCCGCCCATGCGCCGTGCCACATCGCAAGAACCATTGAAAACATCAACGCCGCCCGCATGGTTATCCTCCTCTTGTTCTTGTAGGCCGCCCTTCGCGGCATCGTGCCCATTATACGAATCAAAGGGCCCGACGGGAAAAAGACGGAAAAATCTTTTCAATACATCCATTTGTTTCGTGGAGATAGGACACTCCGCGTTTAGGCGGCTTTGCGTTAAAACCATCGGGGGCGGCAATGCCCGCTTTCACGAATTCGCCGCACGGTTTGCCAAGCGCCCCCGCGGGGTGATAGCATGCTGCCGGCATTGGAGCGGTAGGCGTCCCGCATGGGTTTCATGCGGATTCATGGCTTGTTCGGGGATCGGCATGACGGAAAACGAAACAGAGGACTGGGGCCGGCCTTTTCGCAAGGCGATCGGCGTGTTCGTCGTTCTGCTGGTGCTGGCGATGTTTCCCTTCAGCGAAGATCCGACCGGCGACATCAAATATCTGATCGCAAGCTGGGGTTCCGCCCTGCTCTTGGCCGCATGGCTGTTCGGCGTGGCGCGTTACGGGTGGCCCGTGCGGCGGCCCGCGATCTTTTTGGAAGTCCTTTTGCTGTTTCTCGCCTTGCATGCGGCGGCCAGCCTCCTGTCGTCGTTCCCCATGAACAGCTTTGCGGAACTGGGCAAGCTTTGGTATTGGTTTGTCCTGTATCTGGTGGCAAGCCAAGTGTACACCGACGAACGCCAAATCCGGCGGTTGATGCTGGCCGTATGCGGCGCGGTGGCCGTGGCCTCGCTCTATGGCCTTGTTATTCAAAAGTTCGGCTACGACACGTTTCCGTGGAGCGATGTGACCAGCGACGTCTACACCAATTTGCCCGCCACCTTCGGCAACCCGAATTTCGCTGCGCACACCCTCATCCTTGCGGTCATCATGGCCGTGTACCTGGCCTCGGAACGGCGCATGGTTGCGTGCCTGGGATTTGCGGCGCTTTTCCTGGTTCATTTGCGGTTTACGGGCCAGCGGGCGGGCTGGCTCGCGCTTGCGGCGGCAGTCCTGCTTCTGGCCGTCCACATGCTGGTGCGCCGCCGCATTCGGCGGCCGGTCCGGGCAGCCGTGGCCGCGACGCTGATCGCCGGCCTGCTGGGCGTGCTCGGTTTCGCGGCGGCCATGGGCATCAGCCTGGCAAGAACGGGCAGCGCCTATCCGCTCGACTTGTCCCTGCTCATTCGCTACAAGTCCTATACCAGCGCGGCGGCGATGATCCTCCGCCATCCGGTGCTCGGGTGGGGCACGGGCAATTACCGGATTGAGTATCCGCCGTTTTGGACGCCATACGAGCAGCGCTGGTTTGGCGAGGAACTACGGCTCAACGCGCATGTCCACAACGATCTGCTCGAATTCGCCTCTGATGCGGGCTTGCCCGCGGCCGGCCTGTACTTGGCGTTCCTCGTGCTCGGAATCGGTTACGGCCTATATATGGCAGCGACGCTCCGGGAGCCGCTGAAACGGCGGCTGGGCATGGCGTTCGCCGCGATCTTTACGGCTTTTCTGGTGGACGGGCTATTCGGATTCAACGTCCAGGTGCCCGTATCCGCGGCCCTGTTGTTTTTGATGGCCGGCGCGATGGAAGGCTTTTGGAACGCCCAGGCGCCGGCTTCGGCGGCGGCGCCGCTCCGTCTGCCCAAAACGCTCCATGAACGATGGAAACTCGCCGCGCTGGCGGTGTCCATCCTGTACGTCGGCGTGCAAACCGGCGCGTTCACGGCCCAGGTCTTCTACCAGGATGCGCTCGGACTGACCGCGGCGGGCCAGTACGGCCGGGCGGACACGGCGCTCAAATGGGCCGAACGTTTGGCGCCGTGGCAGTCGCGCTACGCGCGGCAACGCGGGATTGTGGCCATGGCCCAACGGGACTGGAATGCGGCGATTGGCCATTTCAACCGCGCATTGCGGCGCAATCCCAATTACATCATGACGCTGGTGGTTTTGTCGCGGGCGCAAATGAGCCTCGCGTTGAGCGAGGCGGCAAGCAAGCCCGCGCCCGACGATGCCTGCCTGGCCGCATTGGACGCCGCGGAGAAAACCGCGCGGCAGGCGCTGAAACTCTGTCCCATGCTGCCGCACACCGAGGAAGTCCTCGGACGAATCGCGTCGAGCCGGGCCATGTTGATGGGCGCCATCCCGGGCGTCGGCGAGGATCGCATCAAAATGGAATGGCAGAACGCCGAGAACCACCTGCTCAGGGCCATTCAATACGGCGCGCGCAACAGCAGCGAAACGTACCGTCAACTCGCCCAGGTGCGCATGGCGCTCAAGGACGATGAAGGCGCAGAGCGGGCCATCGTGCGCGCCACGCAGGCGGACCCCGCCGACGACGCCAACTGGCCTGTCTTTTATGGGTTTGCGTGCAACGCCATGCGGTACGACCGTTTCAGCAAGGCGCTCGACTGGCGCATCGCCCGCCTCGCGGAAAAAGATCCGCCCGACAACGCCAACCTTGCCACCGCCTACCTGTGGAAAGCCAGCATCGCTTACGATGCCCGGAAGGATCCCGACGCCGCCGAACAGGCCTATCGAAATGCCATCACGACATTGCCCGGCCGCGCGGATTCATGGAGCGCGTATGCCCGGTTCGCCGAAACGGCGCAGCGGAGGGACTCTTTCAAACAGTTTCTGCTCGATACGGCGGCAAACATGGCGGCGAACAACGGCAAACCCCTGCCCCATATTGCCGCGCTGGCGAAAGTATGGCGCGAAGGATCCGGCGCGCTCGTGGATGCAAGCGTGATCCTGCTGAACATCGTGCAGGGCAAGATGACCGTGCCGGGATACGACGCCGCCGGCCTCGACATGCGCTGGGCCATTCTGCTGCTTCTCGAAGAGACCCGAACCCATCCGCCCCAATCGAACGAGGATGCCGGCATTGCCCTGCTGCACCTCGGAATGGTCTGCGCCGCCATTCAGGCCCCGGACCTCGCCGACCAGTTTTTCCCCGCCGCGATGCCCTGGCTGCCGGCGGATCTCCAGCCCGTCTGCGCGCAGCACTGGGCCGATGTATTGCTCGTCTTGGGGCGTCCCCTTGAAGCCGTGGCCCTTCTTCAGGACGCAAGCGGACGTTTCCCGCAGGATCAGGACGTCCGGCTGGCGTTTGCCCGCGCGCTCGTGAAGGTAAACCGGATCGAGGAGGCCCGTGTGCAATACGAGGCCATTGTCGGTTCGGATGCCGCCGACGAACGCGTGAGAAAAATCGCCGGCGACGAATTGGACAAGATCCGGTGACCCGCGGGATTATCCGGCGATTTTACCCGCAAGCCAGGCAAGGTTCTCCGCGAAATGGACCACGGTTTCGATCCCTTCCGCATCCTGTTCGACGTCGCCCTTCTTCGTGCCGAAGGCGATGTTCCAATACGTCGAACCGGCCACGATCATGCCGGCAATCGTAAACCAGTACATCAACTGGGCATAGGTGAAATTCTGGCCCGCACGCCGCGCCACCACGATCGGACCGCCCAGTTTGCGGTGGAACAAATTGCCGTTGAACCGGGAAATGTAGCCCGCGCGATCCAGCAAAGACATCAACTGCGGCGTCGCGGAACCAAAGTACACCGGCGAACCCAGCACAATGATGTCCGCTTCGAGCATCTTCCCAAAAACACCGTGAAAATCGTCCGTCTTGATGGCGCACGCCTTGTCCTTGTTGCGCGCGCATGTGCCGCAAGCCGTGCACGGCTGAATCGTTTTGTCCGCCAGGCGCACCAGTTCGCACCCGATGCCCCGCGCCTCGAGCGTCTCCTGGCATTTGCGCAACAGGATTTCCGTGTTGCCGTTCATGCGCGGACTGCCGCAGATCAAAATTGCCTTCATGCCGAATCCCTCCCTTGTGCAACGACAAACAAATCCCCCGGAAGGCCAAGCCTTCCGGAGGAAGAAAGGGTAACGTCCCGTTCGGTAATTTTACAACTCGTCCTGCATGACTTGGATTTCCTTGCTGATGCGCTCGGAATTCTCCCATTTCCGGTCCTGCCAGAAATTGAGGGCGTTGTGCGCATCCTCGGACATGTCGCGCAGGTTGACGATCGTGGGCGATACGAAGATCAGCAAATGGGAATTGCCGGCCTTCGAGGTGCGGCTGCGGAACGGAATGCCGATGATGGGCAACGCCCCGACAATCGGCACGCGCGTTTCCGATCGCGTCACCGTCCGGCTGGAAAGACCGCCGATGACCAGCGTCTGCCCGTCAGGAACGAGCACGACGCCCGTTTGCGAACGCGTCGCAAACACGGGCATGTCCACCCCCCGCACATCCTGGGTTAGAATGCGGTCGCTCACGGCCAGCTGCGTAATCGTCAACTGTATCGTGTTGCCCACGATCAGCGGCTGCAATTTCAGGTTCACCCCCACATCCTGCCAGGTCACGGCCAACTGGCTCGCGCCCAGAACGTTGTAGGCGACATTTTGAAACGGAACCTGCTCGCCGGCATGAATCTCGGCGATGCCGTTGTTGACGACCAGCAGTTCCGGCTTGGAAATGAGATCCCCGTCCGCCTTTTGCTCGATGCCGCGAAACACGCCGTCAATCGTCCCGTAATTGGATTTTACGATGCTGAACACCAGTCCGCCGCCCGCTTGGGTCTGTATATTGTTGGCGGGATTGTTGTCCTGATCGGGACGCAGCATCCGGGGTTTCTGATCCGGAGAAAACCCGGACAGATCCGGCGACGGCAGGGTGACGGTATAGGCCGAGTTGAGCGGGTTTATCGTTTGCGTGCGGATTTGCTGCACGGACCCGCTCTGGGCCTCGCCCTGAATGACACGGGAATATTGGAGATTGCCGCCCAGATCGCGCAAACCGCTTTCGTTCGTTTCGCTGATCCAAACCTGAATTTGCACCTGATCGATCGGCGGCAACGGAGCCGGCGGTGGAGGCTGCCCCTCGACCGGCGGGGGCGGCGCGGGAGGCGGCACGGGCGACGGCGCGGGCGCCGCCGGCAAGGCCGGAGCCGCGGGCGCGGCGGGAGCAGTCGGCGCCGCCGGCGAAGGATACACCGGAGCCGGCACGTAGACCGCCTGGCCCATCGCCAAAACCGGCATGAACATCATGACCAAGAGGACGGCTGGATAAAAGGGTTTCATCACTGGCCTCCTCCCAAGTTGGACTGAACATCCGTCTTTTCCGAACCGTCCCGCTTGCCTTCGATCAAGCCCTTGGGAATGTCGGAAATTTCCTGTATCACGCCGGACAGCGTCCCCTTCTTTTTGGCAGGCTCGTCGCCGCCGGTTCCGACGGGCGTCAACTCCTTGACCACCGTGTAGGCCGGACGCCATAACTCCGCCTTGATAAGAAAGACCAATTCACGGCGGCTGAATTGCGACGTGCTGTTCCCCAGCGTCGAAGAAAGCGGCGTGCCCAAAAACTTTGTCGGAAGGACTTTGTCAACAACGCCCAGCACGGAATTTTCGCCTTGGGTGAGCCATGGCAGCGTGGCCAGATTCTTGTTCTTGGTGTTGCGGTACAGGCCGCCCAGCAGCAGAACCTGACCGTGTCGAACCCATACCGACGTCGCCACGCTGCGCGACACAAATTCCGGCACCTTGATGGCATTCGTGGCCGCGCCGAAAATGCCGCCCGTAGCGACCCGGTCGTCCAGCGCGACCGTAATCTGCTGACCCTGTTCATTGACCGCCGCCGATACCAACAACTGAATATAGGTGTCGTCCGTCGTGGCCGGATTCCCATCATCGTCCTGGATGGCCGGCGCCTGAACCGTCAGCGAAACACCCGTGTCGCGGAACGCCGTCGTCTGGACCGCCGTCGCGCCCACCACGACCGTGTTCTGGTACGGAATCCGGTTTGTGGTTTGAATCGTCGTCGGAATCGGGGATCCCACCGTCACCATCGCCTTGGGCTGCGACAAAATAAAGGCGCGATCCTGATGAACCAGCGCCTGAAGCACCATTTCCATGTCGTCTTCCGGAAGCCGGATCTGATCCAGAAAAACAGTGATGGCGCTGGTTGTGTTCGTCGGAAAGGTCACGTCGGCCGCACGCACATAACCCAGATTGGTCAACACCTGCCCCAGCGCATTCGTCCGCTGCCGTTGCTTGAAATAGGCGCTCAACCCGGTTTCAGAACCTTTCGAGGTCTGAAATTCGACAATCTTGACCGAGACATTGACCTGTTTGACGTCATCCGGATTGGCCGGCGGCGGCGGCGCGGGCAGCGGCGCCGGCGAGGCGGCCGGCGCTTGTGCAAACGCCCACCCTCCTCCAATCAGCAGAAGGAAAATCATGATGGAAATCCGTCGTGCCATAACACTCCTCATCGCTGGAACGTGCCGATACACTCGAAACGGTTCACGTTCTCGATGTTGTCGAAATTGCTGAATTTCACACTAAACGGCCGGCTTTCACCCGGCCGCAACTGCCCGATGTTCACCGTCGTCGTGTCGAGCACCGCCGTGCCGAACGCATAGAGGGTGATAATGACTTGTACCCCATTGAGCGGACGCGCGCTGCGGTTCAAGATTTGACCCGACACCGAGTAAAAACGCTGTTCGCGCGTAAACAAATCGCGTCCGCTTTTAAACCCGCTCGTATTGATCACGACCAGCGGATCCGCCTCCGCTTGACGCCGTTGGATTTCGACGGGCGTCAATACCGTGTATTTGCCATTTGCGTCGAATTCAATGCGTCCCTTGAGGGTTGCGTCGTTTAGACACTCCGGATGCCGGGCCACGAGGTTCGCATAAACGGCCCCCGCTTTCGCATATTCGCCCCGCCGCCACAACAGATCCGCCAAAGCCAGCTGCGCCGGAGGATCGTCCGGCTTGGCGGCCGCCTCTTCGGAAGCCTTTTTGATCTGATTGTCCAACTCCTCCACGGTGGGATATTTCGCATTGGACTCCTCGGTCAGCCGCGCAATCCGTTCTGCGCATTCCGCCGCATAAACTCCTTGGGGACGTTGCCGCAAATAATCATTGAACATGCCGGCGGCATCGCGGTAACTTCCTATTTTGTAATACGCCATGCCAAGCCAATAGCGGGCATCAATCGCGGCATCCGTCCCCGGATGCTTCTGAATGGTATTCAACAATCGGGGAATGGCCGCGGACGGATCCGACGTTTCTATCAAAATTCGCGCTTCTTCTATTTCTTGGCCCGCCGCATGGTTGTTGTACACCCGGTTGGTCTCTTGCGACGGCATCACGGGCGACGGTTTCGTCGCATGAATGGTGGAACATCCCGCCAACGCGGCCAGCACGCAAACGACGGAAAAACAACACCCCCCCACAACCAAAAATCTTTCAATCCCTTTTTTTCTGTAATTCAATCGTACCATTGTCACGGAATCACCCTTGCGCCGATTCATGCCCCTTTGCGGCACAAACCCGCAGTCTTGTGTCCTCGGCATTTACTGTGCCCACGCGCCATGGACTCCTCTGGCGCCAAGATATCATAGACTGCTCTCTGGCGCAACGAGCCTTTTCGGTCCCGGCCCCGCCCTCTTTTCAGGACGCGGAAAAACTACGGCTTTTTTTTCGCGGACCGGGATTCGTCCTTGTCGCCGCTTTTATCCATCAGATCGTGATCTTTGGGGGACTTCGACACGTCTTTGACCCGATCCAAGACCAGCGGGGTGATGTCCTCGGACGGTATGCCGGGTTCGAGGCCGCCCAAATACGCCTGGGAAGCAATGAAATCGTGGCCGGTATTCTGGCCAACCTCCGAAATCGCACGGACCGCCCGGTTACTGGCCTTGCTCAGAAGAATCCAGTACTTGCCCGTACCGGGCTCGATGCGTTTGCGCTTGACTTCCTCGTATTCCGGCGTGGCCTTGATCACCGACTCGTAATCCACCTTCGCGGCCTTTTCAAAGCCCGATGGAGCGCCCACATAGACCTTTTGCACGTCTATTTGCTCCGGGGGAATCGAATACGTCGCCGCCAGACCATTGGAACCGAGGAAAGTCACCGCCAACGCGATAACCACCATCCCTATCGAATGCCGCATGATGTGCAACCTTTCCCTCTCGTCCAATGAGTGCTACCCATCGCCGGATGAAAATCCCACCGGATTTTCAAAGGCCACAATGGGTAGGACCTTGGATCGGTTGGTCCACTATCACTTGGATCCAAACTTCATTCTACGAAATCCGCAGCCATTTGTCAAGAATTTATTATTCCCCGGCTGCGATTCCAAGCCATAGTGGGGTTGAACTGCATTTTCATTACCGTCGTGTTCGGCTACACGACGGATGCCTGTCAATCATTCGATTCAACTTTATCAACATAACCTATTGACCAGCAATAAGTTAAATGCACTCAAACGCCTTGTTAGGCCCAGTTCCCTTGCTTTTTACAATACACCCTGTTTCCAAAAAGTTTCATTTGGATAGATTAAGTTTTCCGGAAAAAGGTTTGGGGATGAAGCCGAATCCGGCCCATCTTTCCCTTTTCGCGGATGGGAAGGGCGCTGTTTTTTGATTTTCAAGCGTGATAAGATAGATCCATGGCGCGTGTGCGACTGGATATTCATGATTTGCCGGATCGGGCAACACTCAAAGCGATGCTTGAAACGGCGGGCCATCTCGTGGTTGCGGACGGAGAGGACATCCTGATAACGGACGATTGTTCACAGGCTTCCGCATCCGGCTCCAAACCCGTGCTGGTCGCCGTCCGTCCGGGAGACATTCCGTTGGCCGTCGCGGCCATGCGAAGCGGCGCCTACGGCTATATCGCGCTCCCGCCGCAACCCGGCGAAGCGGACATCGTCATACGGCATGCGCTGCAACCGCCCCGTTCCACATGTTCGGACGATATCCCTGTCGTAACGCTCGAAAAAGTCGAATCGGATTACATCCGGTCCGTGCTGCGCCGCTGCAAAGGCAACCAGGCCAAGGCGGCCCGCCTGCTCGGCATTGGCCGCAACACGCTTTGGCGCAAACTGCGGCGAACGGAACGAGACCGGTCCTAATCATTCCGGAGGCGATTCCGGCAAATGGCTGCCATCCCCATCCACAGCCCAAGTGGGACAGGCTGTCCAGCCTGTCCGAAAGTTCAATGAAAGGCTGTCCAGCCTGTCCGAAAGTTCAATGAAAGGCTGTCCAGCCTGTCCCGCGGCTTTTCCATGGGATCCGATCAGCGGAGGAAATACGCCAGCACGAGGACGGCCAGCGCGATGCGGTAAATGCCGAAGGGGATGAAACTGCGTTCGCGGATGTAGCGCATGAACGCGGCGATCACGGCATACGCCACCAGAAACGAAACCAGCGAACCGGCGGCGATGAGCGTCCATTGTTCGCCGGTGAAGCCGATGCCGTGCTTGAGCAGTTTGTAGGCCGTCGCGCCGAACATCGTCGGTATGGCGAGAAAAAAGGAGAACTCCGCCGCGGCCACCCGGGAGGCGCCGAGCAGCATCGCGCCGATAATGGTCGCGGCGGAACGCGACGTGCCCGGAATCATCGCGATGCACTGGATGCAGCCGATGCCGACGGCAACGGCCAGGGGAATGTCGCGCGCCGTGGGTATCGCGCCCGCGCGCGGCCGCCATTCAAGCGCAATCAGCACAACGCCCCCGATTAAAAGCGCCATGGCCACCGTTACGGGATTGAACAATTTTTCCTCGATGGCCGAGTCGAACAGCGCGCCGATGACGGCGGCCGGCAAAAAAGCGATCAGGATGCGCGCCCAGAATTTCATCCGCGACACGGTCTCCCCGCGATCGCCGGCAAACGGCCACAGGTCCCTGAAAAAGTACACGACCACGGCCATGATCGCCGGCAGTTGAATCACGACCATGAACGCATCGGCGAAGGCCTTGTCCGAGCTTAACCGTATCCATTCATCCACGAGGATCATGTGTCCCGTGCTGCTGATGGGCAGAAACTCCGTGACGCCCTCGACCACGCCCAGCCCTGCGGCTTTCAACACGTCCATTTTCCGAACTCCGGTTGAAACGGGGCGTAGTGTTTCATATTTCCGACCAGAGCCGCAAACCGGACGCGGACGATTTGCACGGCGCGGGGCGCTTGCCGTACAGTACGCCGTCATGTCCGGACATGAATCCCATAGCCGCATTCCCTCGATGGACCAGTTTCGGGGCTACGCGATCCTGACGATGATCTTCGTCAATTTCGTCGGACGCTTCGACGCGACGCCGTGGATGCTCCAGCATCACCGGACAGGCATGTCGTTCAACGACACCATCGCGCCCATATTCATTTTCGTCGTGGGCATGGGTTTTCGCCTCTCCCTGCTGCGCCGGGCCGAAAAGATCGGCATCGCCGCCGCGCGCAAGGCCGCCGCGTGGCGGTACGCCAAACTCACGATACTGGGATTCATCGTCTATTTCGGCTATTTCTGGGACGCGCTTTCGGACATCGGCGTGGCGGGGCTGCTGACGCTTTTCCTGATTGACAAATCCCCCGCCGTCCGGATTGCGGCCGCGTTTGGTTTGCTTGGCGCTTACCAGGCGCTGTTCTCGCTGGCCGGTTACGGCGAATGGGTCATGCGCGAATCGGTCAACGGCGGCCCGCTCGGCCCCCTGAGTTGGGCGTTCATCCTCCTGATGGGCACGGTGGCCTACGACGCGCTGAACGAGGGCGGCACGGGCGCGATCCTGCGCCGCTGCATGGCATGGGGACTGGCGCTGTCGGCGGCCGGTTGGCTTTTGAAAATGCCGTGGCCCGGCGTCAAGCCGGAATGGCCCTTCACGCAATACGGCATGTCCGCACCCTATCCGCTGTATGCCACGGGACTCTGCTTCCTGACCCTGCTGGCGTTTCATCTCCTGTGCGATGTGGGCCGCGTGCGCCTGCCGCATCTCACCATCCTGGGCGAAAATCCCCTGGCCCTCTATTTGCTCCACGGCGTCCTGATCCTGATTGGCCACTTGATCCTGAACGCCGATGCGTCGCCCCGAGCCATCGTGACGGGTTTCATCGTGATTTACGCGATTTGTTATGCCTTCGCGGTCGTTCTGCGCCGCAAGAAAATCATCTTCAAGATTTGAGCCTTCCCCCTTCCCGACCTTCTTCACTTGAGAGTACCGAATTCTCGAGACGTGTTTTAGTCTGAAATCCTCCAGAAAGGGCGTTTTTCCGATTGAACGGGTTATGGAATTGTATTGAAACGTCAATCATGGAATGCCCACATGGCAGAAAAAAGGGCGAATGTGTGGGACAGGCTGTCCAGCCTGTCCGTCCACAGACAGGGCATGGCTTCGCAGAACAGACTGGACAGTCTGTCCTGCGTTCCGCGCCCAAAGGACTCCCCCGTGCATGTTCGGAACAGGAGAAACCATGCAAGAACTCGGTACTCCCAAGTTCTTCCGTAGTCAGCCGTTTTCCGGCAATCCAGCCCGTTTGGACTGCAATGCGCGCCCTTATTCAGATAGAGGGACGAATAATGGAAAACGACTTCAAGCGGCTGCTCCTCGATCGCATGCGGCGGCATGGAAACGACCCGGACCTCGCGCGGGCGTTCATCGAAGGCATGCAGGCGCTGTTCGGCCGGCAGGGGGTCGTCGAGACGCCGTTGCTCCTCCTGCGCGTCGAGGACATTTTCGTGAACTACGCGCTGGCGATCCGCGCGGAGCAAGCGCTGGACGACGCGCTGGCGGCCCAGGCGGCGGCCGGCGCCGGGGAGCCTTCCAAACCCATCGCGCCGGGTTTCGAGGAATCTATCGGAAAGGCGCGGGAAAGGCTACGGAAATCCATGAAGGAACTCGAGGAATCGTGCGCCAAGGCGGGCACGCCGATAGACATCGGGCTGGCGGACGTGATGAAACCGATTCTCAGGAAGGCGGAAGGGGTTCTCGACAGCGCCCTGCGCGCCAAACCGCGCAAGCGGCGCGAAATTCCCGCCAAGACACCGGCGACAAAATAAGATCGGCGGCGACGCCACGGAGGATTGCGTGTCGTGAAACGATGGGATGCGCGAGCGGCGCGCGCGGGACTTCGTGCGCGCGGACTGGCCGGCGATGAAATCGAGGCATGGCTGAACCTGCACAAGCGCGGGCGCTTCGCCGCGCAATACATGCGCGACCGCGACGGGCGGCCCTGGCGGCCCCGCCCCTACCAGGCGGATTCGCTGGAATCGTATGCCCTGCGCAAGGTCCACTGCGATGGCCGCGACGTCGGCAAGACCGCCGAAATCGAAATCGTCGCGCTATGGGCGATGGTCGCCTGCCCGGACACGGAAATGCTCATCGCGACCCAATGCGAGAACCACCTGTTCCCGCTCATGAGCCGTCTCGCGCGGCGGTTCCAGACAACGCCGGACTTCGCGCCGTCCCTGGTCGAATTCAGGCGGACGCCGTCGTGGTTCCTGCGATTCTCGAACGGATTCATGCTGTGGGGACGCATCGCGGGACCGCGCGGCGTCAATTTTCAGGGGATGCACGTCGCGTGGCAAATCGTGGACGAGGCGCAGGAAATGACCGAGACGGCGTGGGGCGAATTGTACCAGGCGCTCAACGGCGGCGGACGCCGCTGGGTCTACGGCGTGCCGAACGGCCTGCGAAACGCTTTCCACCGGATGACGCGGATGCAGGACGCCGAGCAGTACAACTGGCCGTCGTCGCTCAATCCCGAATTCACCCCGGAAAAGGATGCGGAACTCGCCCTGCTGTACGGCGGCCGCGATTCGCCCGGTTACATTCATCGCGTGCTCGGCCGGCACGGCGAGCCCGCCCACGCCGCGTTCAATCTCGACGACTATCTGGCGTGCGTGCGGGACGGCGTTGATTTTCACGACGTCGCGCTGGGCGAGGGCGATGCCTTTTCCGCGCCGGAACGCGTTCCCCGCGGCGCGTATTACCTCGGCTGCGACCTGGGATACGCGCGCGATCCCTCCGAGTTCGTCGTGTACCGCGCCGAGGGGCCCGATCTGATCAACGTCCTGCGCGTTCATTTGCACGGCGTCAACTATGCGCGGCAGCAGGCGATCATCGGACAACTCGACGCGGCCTATACGTTTCGCGGCATCGGCATAGACTGCGGAAACAGCGGCCGGGCAGTTGCGCACGCGCTGATGGCGCAGGGCGATCGCTGGTGCGCCATCGTGCGCGCCTATGAATTCGGCGGGACGATCGATCTCGAACCGCTGCCCGACGGCGCTCCCGCCCGGCGGCGCATCAAGCCCCTCATGACGGAACTAATTCAGCGACGCATGGCGGATCGAACCATCGTGTTTCCGCCGCTGGCTGACCGCGAATCGCAGTACGCTTCGCATACCTACCGCGTGACCGCCAACGGCGAAATCGTCTATGAAAAGGGCAACGATCACCTCATTGACGCTGACCGCTGCGCCGTCCTTCGGCATTACGAGGACACCCGCGACCCGCTTCAATCCATGGCGATTCCCCCGCGAATCGAAGGTTTTTGAGCCTGTTTTCGTTTCTTTGTTCGCAACTTCCACGCGATATGCCTGCTCCGATTTCAACCCGAAAGAGGAGCGGCAAATCCAGCCGCCTGGATTTGCCGCTCCCTGGTTTGGACGTGGATCTTACTTCTTTCTGCGGATAACGCGCAGGGCCGCCGCCGCGAAAGCGCCGGCCAGCACGCCGAGTCCGGCCCAGCCCCCCACGGGCACCCCGCCCGCAACCAGCAGCTGGGCGTGCGAGGATTCCACGACATCGGACAGGTCGTCGGATACCGTCACATAGTAACTGCCCGAATCGGCGGGCGTGAGGTCGTTCAGGACCAAGGTCGCGCCGGTTCCGAGAATCTCCGGCGAGCCTTCCTTCTGCCACTTGTACGCCAGGGGCGCGAAGCCGCCGTTGGTCGTCACGGTAAACGTGAACGAACCGCCGTTCGCGGCGTTCCCGCCGACAGGCTGGCCCGTGATAAGCAGGTGGTCCCGGACATCCAGCGTGGCCGTATCCGACGTGGCGGTCTTGTCGTCTTCGGGATCCTCGGGCGTGCCCATGTCGTCCACCACGACCACGTAATAGTCGCCGCTGCTGAACGGCTGAATGCTCAGCCATGTGCGGGAGGTCGGCGTGTCGTAGATGCCCGGCTCGAAGATTTCGCCGCCCGGACGATACCACGTGAAGGTGAGATCGCCGGTTTCGAACATCACGCTGACAGTCAACGTGTAGGGCGTGCCGGTATACAGCCGCGCGGACTGGGGCTGATCCTGGAAGCCGAACACTGCGTTGATGGTCAGCACGGCCACATCCGACGTGGCGGTGTCCGGCGGCGTCGCGCTGTCGGATACCACGCACCAGTAGTTGCCGATGTTGGCGAACGACGGCACGCTGATCTCGTAGGTCGGGCTGCCCGAACTGATCTGGTTGCCGTTCCGGAACCAGGTGTACTGCAAGGCGCCCTTGCCGCCGGTGGCGGCGACGCTCAAGGTATAGGGAACGCCCGGTTCCATTTGGCCGCCGACCGGATGCGTCGTAATCGAGACCCGCGGCACGACGGTCAGCACCGCGCCGGCCGAGGTGGCCGACGATCCTTCCGCGTCCGTGACCGTCGCCGAGTACGTCGCCGCGTCGCCCGCGGTCACGCCCGAAAGGACCAGCGTGGCGGTGGTCTTGTTGGACATCGGTGCGTCGTTCTTGCGCCACTGGTACGCATACGGACTGTACCCGCCCGTGGCGGCCACCGTCGCCGTGAATGTGTCGCCGACGTAGAGATCAGCGTCTTCGGGATCGGACGTGATGGAGACCGGATCGGCCACTTCAAGCGTCGCGCTTACCGACGGAACCAGCGGCAGCGGCGGCCGCACGCCCTGTTCGCCGACAAGGCAGGTGTAACTACCGACGCTGCCGGCCTCCACCGGGCTGATGGTCAGCGAGGCCGCGGTCTGATCCGCCAGATCCAACCCGTCTTTTTGCCATTGATAGGTGTAATCCGGGCCGTAACCACCGGAAACCGACACGGTGAAGGTGGCCGATCCGCCCAAGTGCGCCCGCTTGTTTTCCGGGCCAATAATGTCCAGGGCGCTCGAATTGACCGTCAACGGCACGGCGCTGGATTCCAGCGCGACGCTTGCGGAATCGGTAATCACGCACGAGTAGTTGCCTTCATTGCCGTTCGGATTGACCGGGGCGGGGTTGCCGTCCGGGGCGCCGCCCTGGCAATTCAGGATCGTCAGCGTGGCATCCGTCGCGTCCGGAATGTCCGCGCCCTTGTATTTCCACTGATACGTGTAATCAGGCACACCGCTGCCCGCCAGCACGCCGACCGAGAACGTGGCCGAACCGCGCGCGGGGGTGTTTTGCGCGGTCGGTTGCGTTTCGATGGCCAAAACGGTCAGGACCGCCGCCTCGCTCGTTGTGGCAGATCCCAGGGCGCCGGTCACTTGGCAGGTATAACTGCCCTGATCGCCCGCCGCGAGATTGGCCAGCACAAGAGTGCTCTCGTTGCCGCCGACCGGCGTCGTGCCGCGATACCACTGATAGGTATACGGCTGGTAGCCGTCGATCGCCGTCACCGAGAACGTGTGGTTGTCGGCCACTTTCTTGTTTGCTCCGGCCGGCTGGACGGAGAAACTCACCGGCAGGCGAACTTCCAGCAACGCGCCCGAAGAGGGCACGAGCGGTTCGATGGACGGATGCGCATCGTCGCCCACGAGGCAAACGTATGTGCCCTCGTCGCCCGTCACGAGATTCGTGAGAATCAGCGTGTTGGTGTCAACGCCTTCGATATGGCCGGCTTCATTGCCGAGGTTCACGCCGTCCTTCTGCCACTGGTAGGTCAGCGTACCCACGCCGCCCGAGGCCGTGACGGAGAAGGTATGCGCCTGACCCGTCAGTTTCTGCGCGCCGGCCGGCGCCGAGATATTGATGGCCGCGACCGTCACGGACAAGACAACCTCGTCCGAGGTGGCCGTCTGCAGGAACGCGTCCGTCACCAGACACCGGTATGTGCCCGAATCCGCGACCACCAGCGAGTTGATGGTGTAGACGGTGCCCGTGGCGACGTTGTTCCAGTTTTCGCCGTCCTTTTTCTGCCACTGGTACGACAGCGTGCCGTCGCCGCCGTGCGCCGCAATCGTGAAGGTCTTGGATTCGGTGGCGTACATCGAGCCGCCCACGGGCTGGGTGTCAATGACGATCGGATTGGTGGTGACCACCAGCACCGCTTCGGAGGAATTCAATGTGACCGCCGCGGAATCCGTCACTTGGCAACGATACCGGCCGGCGTCCGAGGGCGCCACGGGATCGATGGTGTGGCTTGTCGAATTGGCGCCGACATTGTCCCACGTTGATCCTGACTCGTTCCATTTCTGCCACTGGTAGGCGTAGCCGGGAACGCCGCTGCCCGGCGTCACGACGATGCTGAAGGTGTGACTGGAACCGGGCGTCACGTTGGCGCCGGAGGGCTGGGTCTGGATCTCGAGCACTGTCAGGGCGGCTGCGTTGGTCGTCTTCGTATCCGTGTGCGTGTCGGTCACGGTGCAGGTATAGGAACCCTGTTTCGCGAACGACAAGGGGCTGAGATCCAGCGTGGACGCGTTGGCTCCGACATTGGATTCGTTCTGCTTCCACTGATAGGAGAGCGGGCCAAATCCGCCGGAGGCGGTCACGCTGAACGTGTAGGAATCGCCCGTCTTGCGGTTGACCGGCGTCGGCAGGCTGGACACGCTGATACGGTCCGCCACTTGGAGCGACAGGACGTTCGACGCCTGCAGCGGGGCCGGAGGCCGCGCATTATCGCCCACAAGGCACCGGTAGTCGGTGGCGTCAGAGAGGGCCAGCGGATCGATCGTGTAGATCGTCCCGCCCGTACCCACATCGTTCCATCCGGAACCGGACCACCGCTGCCACTGGTACGTGAGCGTGCCCACGCCGCCCGAAGCCGACACCGTGAAGGTCTGGCTGTCGCCCACGTACATCCGGGTATTTCCGGATATCGCCGCCGTAATCGGGGCGAGCGACGAGGTAAGCGTCGCGTTGCCCGACGAGACCAGGTTGGCGGGCGGCCGGACGCCCGGCGTCTCGCCGACGTTGCAATAATAGACCGTTCCGTTGTCGGAACCGTCCACGTTCAACACGCGCAGCGTGCCCGGCGTGGTCAGGTCGTATTTGGCCCCATTCACCAAAGGCGTGGGATTGCCCTGCAGGTACCACGTGTACGTGTACGCGAAGCCGGCGCCCGATCCGCCGCTGGGCGTCACGGTGAACACGGCCGTTTGGGTGTAGTACACGGACTGGTTGCTGGGCCCGGACAAATTGATCGCGGCGGCATTTACGGTGAGCGCGGCGCCGCCGGAGGTCACTTGGGCGTTCGCGGAATCGCGCACGACGCAGGTATAGACGCCGGGATGGCCGGTATACGTTCCGTCGAGCACCTGCACGTTGTCCAGGCGCAGAGTGGAAGTGGTGGCGCCGGAAATATGGCCGGCGTCGTTGTTGACGATTACGCCATCCAGATACCACTGGTAGGTATAGCCGCCGGCGCCCTGCGAGGCGGTCACGCTGAAGGTGACGTTGTCGTCGCCGGAGGTCGCCGTGCGCGGGGCCGGATTCGTCGTCGCCAATACCGTCAGCAGGACGGTGTTGCTGGTCGCCGTGCTGCTGCCCGCGGGCGCATCCGTCGCGGTGATATAGTAACTGCCTTCATCGCCCGCGACCAGGGGATCCAACGTGAACGTGCCCGTGCCGTTGGTTTGGAGGGGCGTGCCGTTCCCCACCATGTACAAGGCATAGGTCAGCGATCCCGCGCCGCCGGTGGCGGTCGCGCTGAAGGTATGCGAACCGCCCACCGCCTTGTTGCCGCCCGAGGGATGGCTGGTGATGCTGACGGGATCGACTACCGTTACCACGACGGCGTTCGAATCTAGGCTTCCCGCGAGGTTCGTGGCGCGCATATAATACGTGCCGTTGTCGGACGGCGCGGCGCTCGGCCTGCTGTACGTCTTGCTGTAGGGGACGCCGACGGGATTGCTCGTGTCGCCCGGATTGCCCTTGTACCACTGGTAAATGGGCACGCTGTCGCCGCCGCGCGCGCCCGATGTCAACGTAAACGGCTGGCCCGTGTAGGCAAAGAATGTCCCGGGCGGCTGCGGGTAGATCTCGAAGGGACGGGAGCCTACCTCGATTTTCGCCATCGGTGTCGTGCGGCCGCCCAGCGCTTCCTCGCCGATCGAACCGGGGGGCACCATGCCGGGCCGATCCGGGGGATTGTAGATGGTGGCCGAGGTGTAGGCGGGGTCATTCTGGGTGTCCGAAATGCGCAGCCACGGCGCCATGCCATCATGATTCGGAATCAGGTAATTGAACACCAAATTGTAGGTGCCGAGACCACGGTAGCCGTTGTCGTTCGGGTCGCCGGTCACGCCGTCGGCCACCATGTCGGGCGTCCGGCTGCCGGGCGGATCGCCGAGCCAGTACGGATCAAGCGTGTAACTGTTGTACAGACACACATAGGCCCAGTAAATGCGGCCCCGGAAGGTCGAAGTCGGCACGAATTGGAGCTGCTGCGTGCCCGTGCCGTTCTGGACCAACTGCGTGCAAACTTGGCCCTGATCCCCGCTGTTCACGAAGGATCGCGCCGTCAGATTGGTTCCGGACAGGTTGGGTGTGAGCGTGCCGGCCGTCTGGTAGAGGAAATACGACACGACGTACCATTCGCCCGGAATAAGCGGGCGTTTCATGTTGGCCGAAGGTTGTTCGAGCGTGGTCGTGTCGGACGTCGTCTTTTCCATGCGCTCGAAGGGAATCAGGTTGAGATAACTGCCCTTGTCCACATAGGTCCATGTACCGGTGTTCCAGTTGTTGGCGTTGCCCTTGAAGGATTCGTTGTTGAGCTGGTTGACCGAGTTCGAACTCGGGTAATCCTCCGCGTCTTCCCACATCTTGGTATACGGACCGACCCCGCCCGTGAAACCGACCGTTCCCGTGTCGAGCGGGTCGCCGGCCATCGCCGCCACCTTGACCCATACGTCGTCCACGTATCCGAAGAAATTGGCCGTCGGGATGATCCGGAACGAGGGATTCGCCCCCGCCGCGGTCAGATAAACCGTCACATTCTTCCACGACTTGTTGTCCGTGGTGGTGTACATGTCCGAGACAGTCGTGCCCAAACCGATGGAAATGCCGTTGGTGGACTGTACGGCGTCATCGTCGTTGAGCCATTTGTACCGGAATTCCACGCGATAGGTCACACCGGGTGTAATCTTGGCGGCGGCGGGCTGTTGGGCCTGGGTCTGCACCAGTTCCGCCGTGTTCCCCGCCGTGTGCTTGGCCACGTAGAAAAGCGTCTGCGGGGCTCCAACAGACGCCACATCGTCCTGCGGGTTCTGGGTCCAATTGGCCCCGGCCGTCCAATTCGACCATACCGTCATGTCGCCCGTAAGGACATGGTTGACGCTGGGCGTGCCGACTGGCGGCGTGGTGATGCGGATGGGGGGATCCTGCATCCCGTTGCCCGTCAGGAAATTTTCCCGCCACGTATTGACCGTGGCGCCCGGCGTGTAGCCGGCTGCCGTGTATTCGGTGATGTTGTTGATGCCGTCCGTAATCGTGCCCATGCTGTCGAAATTGCCCTGCGCGCCGAACAGGTTGGGACGGCTTCCGCCCGAACCCCACCGCGTAGCATTGTAATTGGCCTAGGTCAGATACAACGCCCGCGCCGTCTTCTCCGCGCGCAAGAGCGCCCACATGTTGCTGATGCCGCCAAGGTCCGAGTTGCCCATGGCATTGCACAATCCGTCCACGATTTGGCCGATATAGTTATTGATGAAGGTGAAGGTGTTGCCGTTGACGGTTTCGCCGATGGTCACCAGGCCGGCGAAATAGTCAATCATTAGGTTGGCCACCATGTCGCCGCCGACCGGACCCAATTCCGCCCTGAGCATGTCCGCCAGTTTGTCCGAACCATAAGCGCCCAAGACGTACTGTCTCGCCACACGCGTGAATATGAGCACCAGATTTACTTCGCCGTACACCATCATGTCGTTGTAGACAAGGTTTCGGTTGGTCGCGAAGTCGGCCTAAATTTGCGCCACGTTCGCCGGGCTGATGCAGGTGGCGCCGACGCGCGTGCCGCCGCGCAACACCGCGGACAGCATCGCGAGGCTGTCCTCCTCCCACATGCCGTTGCCGTCGTTGTCCGCGCCGGCCAGTTGGATCGTAATGCCCGGCGCATACGCGGCCAGCAGTTTGTCGATCGTCTTCCCGATCCAGTCGAAGTCTATGTCGCGCGCCTGCGCGTGCGCCGCGGAAGGCGCAAGCAGCAATACGCCCAACGTCAGAATGAGTCCCGCCCAGCCGATTCGCTTAAACATGTTTCCCTCTCCCTTCATCCTCAATAAACCAATCCATTATGAACATCGCCGCCATCACGCACGTTGTTTCCAATCTCGACTATCACGCAATCCGGGAATAACGCGAGCCTGAAACCATTCCCTTATTCCTGCGCCTGCACACTAATTATACTACCAATTCGCCCTATATGGTCATATTATTTGCAAGAAAACCCAAAAGTCAATAAAAATCCTTATTCATATCGTTATTGGTATGACTATAAAACACGGGTATCCGTTTCAATTTCAGCATAGGATTCCGTCCAAGACGTCCAAGACGCCCAAGACACCCAAGGACGAAAAAGATAAAAAATACGAAAATAGACGCAACCGCCCAGTGGAGTTGTTGTGTCGCTTGCGTCCTGCAAGAGCATGCACGGAAAGTACGTAGAACAGCCTGTCCAGTCTGTCGGATCTTGTAAGTTTTCCGATTCCAAAAATGACAGGCTGGACAGCCTGTCCCACGTTCCGTTTGATTGAGGCATTGCGGCAGAGCCGCGTTAGGGGCGCTTTCGATTTTGGCGCCGGCAGCCGGTAAAGCCCTATACTTGTTCTTGCGGCGCAAGTGGCATGGGTTCAACCCGCGAGGAGGAGAATGAGATGTCGCGCAAATACATCCTGTTGGCTCTTTGTTTGTCGGCGGCATTTGCCATGGCGGACGCGGCGGAACCGTCGGACGATCTTCGATCGGCCTTCGCGCATCCCCCCGATTCCGCCCGGCCGTGGGTCTACTGGTTCTGGCTCAACGGCAACATCACCCGGGAAGGCATCACGGCCGATCTGGAGGCGATGAAGCGGGCCGGAATCGGCGGCGTGCTGATAATGGAAGTCGATCAGGGCATACCCGCCGGTCCGGTGGATTTCATGGGCGGCGAATGGCGCGCGCTTTTCCATCATGTCCTGTCGGAAGCGGCCCGGCTCGGTCTGGAAGTGAACATGAACAACGACGCAGGCTGGAACGGCAGCGGCGGGCCGTGGATCAAGCCGGAGGAATCCATGCAAAAAGTCGTCTTCTCGGAAACCACCGTCGAGGGACCGAAACGGTTCGAGGGGCCGCTGCCGCTACCGGAAACGGTCGCCGGTTATTACCGGGACATCGCCGTGCAGGCTTTTCCCGCGCCGGGCTCGTTTCGCATCGAAAACATTCAGGTCAAGGCATGTTACCAGACCGGATTCATCATGCCGGGGCCGATCGGCGAAACGCCGGACGGCGCCGCGATCGATCCGGCTTCGCTGATCGATCTTACGGACAAGATGGACACGGACGGACGGATCGCGTGGGATGTGCCCGCCGGTCCATGGACCATCCTCCGCATCGGCCATACCTCCACGGGCGTCGAAAATGCGCCGTCCCCCAAGACCGGCCGCGGTCTCGAATGCGACAAGCTCGCGCCGGAAGGCATCGAGGCGCAGTTCGACGGCATGATGAAAAAATTGATCGCGGACGCCGGTCCGCTGGCGGGGAAAGCGCTTGTCGCAACGCACATAGACAGCTGGGAAAACGGGGCGCAGAATTGGACCGCCCGCATGCGCGAGGCGTTCAGGGAGCGGCGCGGCTACGATCTTCTGCCGTTTCTGCCCGTGTTTTCGGGGCGGGTCGTGGGAAGCCTCGAACAGTCGGAGCGTTTTCTCTGGGATTTGCGGCAGACGGTATCGGATCTCGTCGTGGAAAATTACGCGGGGCGCCTGCGGGAGCTGGCCCGCAAACACGGCATGCGCCTGACCATCGAGGCCTACGGCGGTCCCTGCGACGACATGCCCTACGCGGGCCGCGCCGACGAACCCATGAGCGAATTCTGGATCGGCGGCGGCGCGCTGGGCACCTGCAAGGAAATGGCCTCCGCCGCGCACACATGGGGCAGAATAATCCATGGCGCGGAATCGTTCACGGCGGACGACAGCGAGCGCTGGCAGCAGCATCCGGCCACGATGAAACCGCTCGGCGATCTTGCATTCTGCCTCGGCGTGAACCGTTTCGTGTTTCACCGTTATGCGCTGCAACCGTGGCGCGACCGGCGCCCCGGCATGACGATGGGGCCGTGGGGCGTGCATTACGAACGCACGCAGACCTGGTGGGAGATGGCGCCCGCATGGCACGAATACCTTGCCCGCTGCCAGCTCATGCTACGGCAGGGCCTGTTCGTGGCGGATATCTGCTATCTCCAGCCCGAAGCCGCCCCGCAGGGATACCAGGAACACCATCGCAACGGATACGACTTCGACAACATCGGCGCAGACGCCCTCATTGAGCGGATGTCCGTGAAGGAGGGACGTCTCATGTTGCCCGACGGCATGAGTTACCGCCTCCTCGTCCTGCCCGACGTGCGTGTGATGACGCCCCGGCTGCTGCGGAAAATCGGGGAACTGGTCGAAGCCGGCGCGACCGTCGCCGGCCCGAAGCCTCTCAAGTCGCCGAGCCTGATGGATTATCCGAAGTGCGACGAGGAAGTGAAGCGCATGGCGGATGCGATTTGGGGGGATTGCGACGGAGGGACCGTCAAGGAACACGCTTTCGGAAAAGGCCGCGTGATCTGGGGAATCATGCCGGAAGAAATCCTCCGGCAGTCGGGTGTCAAACCCGATTTCGGCAGTTGGGTCCGGCTGAATTCCATTCACCGCGCAACCGACGACACCGACATCTATTTCGTGGCCAATCCAAAGCCGCACGCCGTCGCGGCCACCTGCTCGTTCCGCGTGCAGGGCAAGCGCCCGGAACTGTGGTGGCCCGAAACCGGCCGGATCGAGCCCGCGGCCTTGTGGGCCGAAAAGGACGGGCTAACCAACGTGACGTTGCCGCTCGAACCAAGCGGATCGGTCTTTGTGGTGTTTCGCGAAAAGGCGGAAGGCGATCCCGCCGTCGCGGTCGCGCGCAATGGCGAAACGCTGCAATCCGCCCTGGAAGCCGCCCCGAAAATCACCGTTACCCGGGCCGTTTACGGCGTTCCGGGCGATCCGCAACGCAGCCGCGACGCGCGCGACGGCGTGCAGAAACTGGTTGACGCCGGCGAGTGCCATTTCAAGGTGTCCCGACTCGCGGAAGAAGGCGATCCGGCCTTCGGAACGCTGAAAACGCTCGAGGTGGAATATACGGCCAACGGCAGGACATTCACCGCCAAGGGCAACGATCCCGATGTGGTCCATTTGACCGCCGACAGCACGCGGATTATCGTGGACAAGGCGATCTACGGCGTCATCGGCGATGCCGCGCGGACGCGTGACGTGCGCGAAAAGCTTCAGCATCTGCTCGACACGGGCGAATCGAGTTTCCTCGTCGCGGCCATGGCGCAGGGCGACGATCCCGCCGTCAACGTCGTGAAAACGCTGTTGCTCGAATACACGATAGACGGCAAGCGTTATTCGACCAGCGGAAACGACGGCACGACCCTTGTGCTTTACGAGCCGCCCGGCGCCGGGCGCACCGTGAACGTCCAATGCGGCGCGGACGGCGCAACGACCTTGGAAGCGTTTCAACCCGGATCCTACGAAGTGCGGACTGCATCCGGCAAGACGTTTCGCGCGGACGTTGCCGATCCGCCCGAACCCTTCGATCTGAGCGCGAACTGGGTGGTGCGTTTCCCGCCGAACTGGGGCGCGCCCGAACAGGTGGCGCTGGATGTCCTTGCATCGCTGAGCGAACATCCGGACCCCGGCGTCCGGTATTTTTCCGGCGTTGCAACCTACACGAAGACGTTCGATGCGCCCGAGGCATTGCCCGGCGCAAACCGCCGGATTTATCTGGATCTCGGCAACGTCCAGGTCATGGCGCAGGTCCGGCTGAACGGGGAAGACTTGGGCATCCTGTGGAAGCCGCCGTTCCGGCTGGACGTTACGGACCGCCTGAAACCGTCGGGCAACCTGCTTGAGGTAAGCGTGGCCAATCTCTGGATCAACCGAATGATTGGCGACGAACAACGGCCCGAAGACAGCGAACGCCATCCCGAAGGAACGCTCAAGGCGTGGCCGCAATGGCTCGGCGAGGACCAGCCCAGTCCCACGGGACGTTTCACTTTCACGACGTGGCGTCTTTGGAAAAAAGATGCGCCGCTGCGCGAATCCGGCCTGATAGGCCCGGTCGCGCTGCAAGCGGCGGAAGTCGTTTCACTGAATTCGTGATTGAATGTCCTCGTTCTCGAGCATTTGATCGAGAGTCTGGCGCGCCCGGATGAGTTCGAATGTGCCGTCGGATCGGAGCATCACTTCCGGGGCTTCCGGGAAGGAGTTGTAGTTTTTCGAGGACATGGCGGCGGCATAGGCGCCCGCGCCTCCGACCACCAGGGCGTCGCCGATGTGCGCTTCGGCAAGCATGCGGGGCTTGAGACCCTCCGGATTGCCGGGTTCGGGCGTGAGGATATCGCCGCTTTCACAGCAATGGCCCACCACAAGATAGTCACGCTCCCCGGCATGGGGTCCCCCGCAACCCTCGCCATGCACGATCGCGATCGGATGCTGCGCGCCGTACATGCTGGGCCGGATCAGTTCGGTCATGCCGCTGTCAACCTTGATGAACGCGTAGCCGCCCGGACCGGTATCCACCACGTCCATCACGGTGCAGACCAGCGCGCCGGCGTTGGCGACGAGAAACGTGCCGGGCTCGATTTCGAGCGCGAGCGCGCGGCCGTGCCGGGCCTTGAACGCGCGGAAATCCCCGGCGATTACCTTACCGATGGCCTGCAAGTCCGCCGAAACCTCATAATCCATCCGGGCCACCTTGAATCCCCCGCCGAGGTTGAGCGTTTCGACGTCCGGCAATTGCGCGGCAATATCGAGAGACATCCGGGCGCATCGGTTCCATATTTCCGGATCGGCGCCGGACCCGATATGCGTGTGCATGCGGGCGATGCGCAGGCCGAATTCCCGCTGGACGGCCATGACCGCGTCGAGATGTTCGTGCCAGATGCCGAAACTCGCCGACGGACCGCCGACGTTGGTCCGGTTGCTGTGGCCGGAACCGAGCCCGGGATTGATCCGTATCGAGACATCCGAACCGGGGCGAAGCGCGCCATAGGTCCGCAATTGGTGCAGCGAGCACGCATTGAAACGCACGCCGAGGTCGAGCAATTCGCCGAGATCGCCCGGCATTTCCTGCGCGGTAATCTGGATTTTGTCCGGCGCCACGCCGGCCCGCATCGCCCGCCGCGCCTCATATCCGCTGCTGGCGTCAATGTGAAGACCCAACCCGTCGAACAACTGGATGACGGCCCGGTTCGGCAACGCTTTCATGGCGTAACGGACCGTCAGCCCGTAAGCGTTTGGGAAATCCAGCGCTGTCCGCGCCTGGGTTTCAAGCGTCCGCTGATCGTATACGAACACGGGCGTGCCGAATGTCTGTTGAACGTGCCGGACTTGTTTTTCGTCGAGAAAACCGCAGATGGCCATGCGTCCCTTTTCTCCTTCCGCGGGGAAGTATACGTGGACATCCGGCAGGCCGCAAGACAAACACCGTTCAGCGGTCGGCGGGGACGTGCGTCGTCCCAAATAACCATCGCTTTGTATTCATGGCATTCCGGGGCCGCCAATCTTGTTTCACCATTCGCGTCCGATGCGCATCCATTCGCGGGCGCGTTGGAGGGCGCGGCGCCAGCCGTGTCGGCGGAGGCTTGACGCGGCTTTTCGCGCATAGGCCGCGATTCGTTGCCGACCGTTCGCCTGCGCAAGGAGGAGCCGCTCGCGGAAGGCCTCGTTTCGCGCGAGCATCGGGGAAAGGCATTGGCGGCACGGCGGCAACGCGATTCCCTTCGCCAGTTGATCGCGCATGCGCCGCATGAAGGGACCGGTCCAGACGTCTTCAAGGGAATGGTTTTGGATCGATTCGGCGTCCTCGCTCCAGTAAAGACAGCACGGCTGGGCGCGCCCGTCGGTGTTGATGGTTATGCCGAGCCATGGCTCGAAGCAGACGGCGCACGACAGATCGCGGGGGGAACGCGGCGCGCGATTATCCCTCGGGACGATGGGGGAGACGGATTCGGGCAGAATGGTGTCGAGATTGTGTTTGATACCCAGAGCCTCGGCGCGCGCGATGGCGCGGCGAATGGGCGGTTCGACCTGTTCGCGCGCTTCGAGTCCGCCGCGCAACCGCCGGCAGGTCTCGGTGTCGCCCGTCAGCGACGACGCCTCGAACGCGTCGCATCCCAATTCGTGCGCGAGGGCGGCCATGGCGTCGAGCATGCCGATGTTCGTGTTCGTGATGACGGTGTGCCATGTGACGGCCGGGAGGGGGCTGTTGCGTTCGCGCTTGATCGCGGCCAGCCGCCGCAGGGCGGCGGTCGCCTGGTCGAAGGATCCCGGACTGCGAATGGCGTCGTTGATTTCGGCGGAGGGGCCGTCCACGCTGGCGACGATGCGCGCCCATCCGATGTCCGCCAGCGTCACGATATGCGCGTCCTTGAGCATTGTCGCGTTGGTTTGCAGCACGCCGTCCATGCCGCGCGCGCGGACAAGACGGCACAGGCGCAGAAGGAAATCGCCCCGGCACAAAGGTTCGCCGCCCCCGCTGATGTTCCATTGGATCACGCCCAGCGCCGCCGCCTCGTCCACCAGGCGTTCGAGGCGTTCCTCGGACAATTCGCGGGCGGGATCGATCTCGTATTGGCGCTGCCAGCACATCGCGCACCGCAAATTGCACCGGTCGGTCGGCATCAGGGTGATGGACCACGGTCCGGGCGTTTCCCCGCGTTGCCATAGCAAGAGGCGGCGCAACGGCGTGTCGGCGTCAGGGATCATTTTTCAGTGGGCCGCCCATCCCCGGACTTCAGGATGTTTGGGCGAGCAATTCGCCATAGTAGGCGTCGTTCATCATCAATAGTTTGACGCGGCGATGACAGACATTGCACTCAAATTCCTGTCCAACGGGCGTGCCTTCCGGGATGCCGATGAACGTGCTGCAGAACGGGCAGGCGATGCTCATGCCTCCGGCGAGGGATTCTTGGATAATCCGGCTGATACGTCCGGCGTGATAGGCTTCGACAAGGGCGTCCACGCATTCCGGATCAAATTGCGTGCCGCGTCCCTTGAGCAATTCGTCTATCGCGATTTGCGGATCGAGTCCCTTGCGATAGGGGCGGTTGCTGGTCATGGCGTCGAAGGTGTCGGCGACGGCGATGAGGCGTCCCTCGAGCGGGATGTCCTTGCCCGCCAGGCCGAAGGGGTATCCCTTGCCGTCGTAGCGCTCGTGATGGTAGAGGCAATACGGCACGAGGGGCTTGAGGAATTCGATGTCGCGCAGGTAGGTTGCGCCCCGTTCGGGGTGGATCTTCATTTTGGCGTATTCCTCGTCGGTCAATTTGCCGGGTTTCCGCAGGATGGCGTCATCCACGGCGATTTTGCCCACGTCGTGCAGCACGCCGCCCATCTCGCCCTGCTTGAGCTGTTCTTCGGTCCATCCCAGCCCGCGCATGATCTCGAGGGCGAAATTCGTCACGCGCCACGTGTGGCCCACGGTGTAATGGTCCCGCATTTCAACCGCGTTGGCCGTGGCGATCAGCGTGTCGTGATACGCCCGTTCGAGTTTGTGGAGATACTGGGCGTTTCGGATGGCGACGGCGGCCGGGCCCGACAACGCGACGAGGAGTTCGAGGTCGCTTTTCGTGAAGGCGTTCGTGGTGCCGCGCGTGTCCACATAAAGCGCGCCGAGGCGCTCGCCCTGATGGGTCAGCGGCGTGCACATCGCCGAGGAGATGTTCTGGGCGATGATGCTGGCCCCGGCCTCGAAGCGGGCGTCGTCCGCTGCGTCAACCGTCAGGATGGCTTCGCCGTGCTCGAAGGCCCGCGACACGATCGTCGAACTGATCACGGTGTTTCCGGAGCCGGACTTGACGTATTCGGTGATGAGTTCCCCGGATTTTTCGTCCTTGAGCAGAATCACGCCGTTGTGCGCGGGCACCAGCGAAAAGATCTGATCCATGACGGCGGCGAACAGTTTGCGCAAATCCTGCTCGCTCGCGATGATCTGATTGGCTTTGTACACGGCGGCCAGCCGGTTTTGCGCGTCGCGGAGTTGTTCGAGCGTAACGGCCGTGCGCGGCGCCTGGAAAAACGTCTCGTACACGTTGGCCGCATCCGCGGCTTCGACATGGCCGCCCAGGGCTTCCGCGGCCTTGGCCGGGGGAGGCGCCACGTGGACGCCCGAGGCCGCCGCCGCGCCCTCGTAACGAAATTCCGTTCCCCCGATTCGAATGACATCGCCGTCCGACAGACGGCATTCGATAATCCGGCGGTTGCCGACATAGGTGCCATTGCCACTGCCGAGATCGCGCAGAAACGTGCCGTTCGGCGTTCGCTCGATGGTTGCATGGCGGCGTGAAACCTGCGGATCCTCGAGGTAAATGGAACTTGAAGGATTGCGCCCAATGACCACCGTGTCGTCAATTTCAAAGGCGCTGCCTTGGCGTGGACCCGAGAGAAATACGATACGTTCGTGTGCCATGTGCGTCTTCTCCTCATGGACATACAGCGGACAACGACGGCCGCTGCATCCCGGCGGCCTTCCCCGCCACTCTGCCTGTGCCAATTGACCGAACTACCGAATGGAGGTCATCGCTGCCGACTTGTCCCTGAAACAACCCATCCGGCAAGCGGGATTCCTTGTATTGCGTGAATCCCTTTATAACACGAAACGACGGGCCAACACAACGGGAAGAACCTTCCCCATGATATGACCACAAGGGTTTGATTGACACCACAATATATTGTGGTTGTCATTTTGGCAAAAACAATTTGTATGAACTAATTGCTTGACAACCCGCCTCGCCTGCTATAGAATGGGGTCAAAAGAATCCTCTGATGGTTGGCAAGGAGGCAAGGCGACGCCTATCTGCCGATACGGTGCAATGACCATAGGCCCGGATTGCGAACGGCGATTCGGGAGCCGGTGCATTTCATGGATATCGAACAGGCGCATTTGAATTTTTTCGGCCTTCGGGAACAGCCATTCGCCCCGACGGCGGATCCGTCGTATTTTTATGCGACCCAAGAGCACAAGGAATGCCTTTTCCGATTGTGGAGCAGCATAGATGCGCGGCATGGCATAGCAGTTGTTCTCGGCAACTATGGCACTGGTAAAACGGCGCTGCTGCGCAAACTGCTGACCGGCATGACGGCGACGCGGGAACGCTATAACACGGCGGTGGTGGCTTCGCCGATACCGTCGTGGACGAGTTTCGCGCTGCTCGAGGCCATCGTCACGCAGTTCCGCATTCCCCCCCCGAAATGGGCGTTCACGGCGTATCTTGAAGCATTGAACGCCTTTTTGATGCGGAACCGGGATCGCGTCAACACGCTGATTATTGACGATGCGCAGAATCTGAACAAGCGGGGCCAATTGGAACTGTTGCGGCTGGTGCAGAATCTCGAAAGCCATCAGCACAAACTCCTGAACCTTGTGCTGCTTGCCCAGTTGGAATGGATAGACATTTTGCGCGCGGCGCCCAACTTTGAACAGCGGATTGATTTCACGTATGTGCTGAAACCGATTCCGTTCGAGGAGACACGGCACTTCATCGAATTTCGCCTGCGGCAGGCCGGCGGAGACGGACCGCGCGCGCCCGACTTCGACGATGCGGCGGTGCAGGCGGTGCATGCCTACACGGAAGGCGTGCCACGGATGATAGTGACCCTGTGCCGCAATGCGCTGCTCGAGGCGGCGCAGGCCAAGAAACGGCATATCACGGCTGAAATCGTGTTGCGCACAATCGAAAAGACGACCCTGCCCAATCCGGAGAAGCGGGCGCAGGCGGCGGCGGCGGCCCGCATGACGGACACGGCCCCCCAACCGGCGCCACCGGAAAGGGTTCCGATGGAAACCGCCGCGCCGCGCATCGCGGTGATGAGTCCGCGGACCACCCGGGAGAAAAAAGCGTCGGAGATGTTGTTGCGCGCGGCGGAACGGTTGCGGCGGCCCGTGGAAGAGGGCGCGATGCCGGCAAGCGAGTGAAACCCGATGGTGTTGGGACGTAGCACATGATTACGCGGCATGGAGAGGACGGGAACCGCGCTTGGACGCCGTACGTGGAACCACGCGCGAAACGGTGCGAGGCGTGTCCGGCGCATCGTGATTATCCTGTTCCTTCGCCCTTATGGAGCGGCATGAAACCATGAGTCCCGATCGTTCCCCGGAACCGCCGCCGGCGTCCAACGGCATCGAGGAGGCGCTGCTTGACGCACTGGATCTCGACGAGCGCCTGCAAAGCGGCGTGCCGGAAGCGCAACGCGCCACGGATTTGGACTACATTCAGATGACGGGGCTGGGGCGTCCGACCCTGTCCACGGAAGAGCCGCTTGCGCCGCCGCCATCCGATCCCAGCGAGTTGGATGCACGACGACCGTTGAGTTTTTTCGAGAAAGGCGTTGCGGATGTGGACGCCAGCATGGGGCCTCCGGCGCTCGATGCGGACGATCCCATGGCGGAAGTCTTGGCGCCGCCGTCCGGGAGACCGCAGGAAGAACCGCTTTCGACGGTTATCCTGCCCGACGCGCCATCCGTGCCTTCCGATCGATCCGCTGCCGGGAAAGCGCCCGGCCCGGATGATCCGTCACAGGACCTGTACGAGTCGCCGCCGTTGCCGGAACCCGCGCCGGAAGACGATCTGGCGGAGTTGTCGCAGGCCGTCGAACGCCTCAAAGCCGCCCCAAAACCGACGCCGCCCGCGTCCGAGGAGGATTGGCGGGATTCGGAACCGATTACCGCCGCATCCGCCGAACCGCCGCCGTCCATGCAGGATCTGGCCGAGGCGGAACGGTTGCTCCAGGAACTGGAACATCAACCGCGCGATTTCGCGCCCCGCTCGAACGGCCTGGAAAACCCTGCGCCCGGCAGCCCGGTGAATGACAACGCTGAATCCGACGCGGCGGTGTACAATAAACCACCGACGCGACACGGCCGCCGTTCATCGAGCCATTATAACCGTCTTCAGCGCCGCCTTATGCGATGGGTTCCGCGATGGGCGGCTTTGCTGTTGGTGGCCGGGGGCACTGGGGTGGCATATTGGCAAGCCATGCCCCTGATCGAAAGGCCCTCGGCTTCGTTCGATCGGGCGGAGCAGTTGAAAGCGGCCGGCCGGTACGAGGAGGCTTCGGAAGCATTTGCCCGCTTTGCCGCGGACCGGCGCGACGATCCCCGCCGCGCGGATGCGGAATTTCAGGCGGCTTATTGCCTGCAATTGGCGCCCGCCGCGACCTTCGACGAAACTCAGGCCCTCAAGAAACGGACGCTTGCGTTATTCGAACGGTTCGTGTCGGCCAATCCCGCCCATGTAAAAACCGCCCGGGCCCGGGTGCGCATGGGTCTTCTGTATTTTGATCTCGGAGAGTTTGGGAAATCCGTCGAAATTTTGCAGGATCCCTCGCTGGCGCTGGCCGATCCGGAATCGGCGCTGCCCGCCTTGCGCGCCTTGGCGCGTGCGCGCTGGAAAATGGGTGATTACGATGCGGCGGAATCGGCCTATCTGCAGGCCGCAGTGCTGGCGGGCAACTACACGCCCGATCGGGACTACGAGGAATTGGGCGATCTGAATCGGTGGCGATGCGAGCATGCCGAGGACGAGGCAGCGCGCGAACGGCATCGTGCGGCGGCCATTGAACATTGGACAAAGGCCATGCGCGTTTCCACCATCGATCCCGCCGCCCGCGAGAAAATCCGAAAGAAATGCGACTGGCTGTCGAACCAGACACCGGGCCGGCCGGCCGCTGCCGAAAAACCGGCGCCGGCGCCGGAAACAACGCCCCCGTCCGCACCGGAGCCGCACGATCCGAGCCCGGATGCCGAGGCGCAGTATCTTGGAAATCCACCGGCAAGCGAGGCGCCGCCGGCGTCCCCGCCGCCGTCCGAACATGGAGAAGAACATGCCACACCGTCCCATTCCTGATGGCGCCATCCGCGGGCGCAGGCGTTGCGCGGCGGTCCTGTTGGCCGGATGCCTGCTGGCCGCTTTTGGAAGTTTCGGCGCCGATGACGCAAAGTCCCCGGCACAGGCCCGCGCCGGCGGCGCGGTCATTGCCGCGGGCGATACGCTGTTTGTGGAAGTCTACCGCCGTCCCGAACTCTCGACGACCACGCAAGTGGACGTCAACGGAAATATTTCCGTGCCGTACGTGGGCAACGTGCAAGTGGCCGGCGTCGGCGAGAAGGAGGCCGGCGAGCGCGTGCAGAACGCGTTGTTGACCATTTTGAAAAATCCGCGCGTGACGGTTTCCCGATCGGCCTCATCGCGCGCCGCCCTGGCGTCGCCGCGCACGGCCGACATGCAGACCCAAGTTATCAACCTAAACAACGGGAACGCGGAAGTCTTGAGCGCGACGCTGGCGGGCATGAATTCGGCCGGGGGAAGCATCTCGGCCGATCCCAACACGAATTCGCTGATCATCACGGACACGCCCGCCGTCATTCAAAACATCATGGCGGCGATAACCCAATTGGATCAGATGCAGAGCCAGATTACGCAGGTGCGGATCGAAAGCAAGGTGGCCGAAGTCGAACAGGGCGCCATGAAGCAACTGGGCGTGCGATGGTTCTCGAAAAGCAGCGAGGTGACCGGCGGTTATTACCCCGCCATGCAACAGTTGCTTGGCACCGGGCAAATGCCGGATCCGCTTGCCAACGAGCGCCTCAGCGGCGCCACCACGACGTACGGCAACACGACGACCCGGCGCTTCGTGGACGAACCCAGCCTGGACCGGCGTTTGCAGGTGCCGTTGCAGGCGCCAACGGCCGGGCAACTGTTTTTCGGCCTGCTGACGCACGGCGTGGATGTCGGCACGTTGATAGACGCGCTGGTACAGGACAACAAGGCGGAAGTCCTCGCGTCGCCGATGATTCTTGCCGTGAACCACAAGCCGGCCGAGATCAAAATGGCGGACGAGTTTCCCTATACGGAAGCCTCGCAATCGTACGGCGGGATGGCGTACAGCGTGAAGTTCATGGATCTGGGCATCAAACTCCAGGTTACGCCGCATGTGTACAAGGACTCGACGGGGCCGTACGTCCAACTGGAACTGACGCCGGAAGTCTCGTTCGCGGCGGGCGTCAGCAACGGCATCCCGGTGCGATCCGTGCGCAGTTCGAACAGCATAGCGAACGTTCGTGACGGCCAGACCCTCGTCATCGGCGGCATCGTGCTCAACGACGAGCACACGGCAGTCCAGGGCGTGCCCGGGATCAGCAAGGTGCCGGTCGTGGGCAACCTGTTCAAGCGAAAGGAAAAATCGCGATCCCGCAACGAACTGATGATTTTCGTGACGCCGACGATCCACGAGGCGCCGGAAAGCGTGACGTGGGACCGCATGATCAATTTGACCGGCGCCGCGCGGCGGGACATGCCGGCCCTGCCGATGAATGAAACGCAAGGGGAACGCCGGAAAGACTGATGGCACAAGATTTCCCACAGATTGATCAGCAAGCCGCGCAGGCGCGCGAACACCAGTTGCGCTTCATCATCAACGTGCTCATGTCGCGCTGGCGAATGATTGCCGGATTCACGATCCTCGCGTGCCTGATTTACGGGGCCATGGGCATGATGCGCGCCCAGGCGCCGCGCGGCGTCTACCATGCCCAGGCGAAAGTGCTCGTGCGTCCGTCCATGTGGGATCTCGACTCGCTGAAGGGGGTCCAGGGCACGCCGTTGACGCCGTTCGATGCGCAATCGCTGGCCAAGCGCACAAGCCTCCAGCGTCTTTCCGAAAAGATTGCGCGGGCGCTCGTGCAGCAGGACGTCGCCGAGGGAAAAGAACTCAGCGCGTTGTCCAATGACGAGGAATATGCGGCCAAGGCCGCGGAAATCCAATCGGCCCTGTCGTTGACCGTGCCGGACCCCAAAAGCGGGATCATTGTAATCGAGACCGGCAACCTGCCGACCCGGGAAGAGGCGATTCGAATGGCCGATCTGGCCGCGCGGGTGTTCGTCGAGGAAAACCTGCAGATCCAACTCGAGGATGACCGGAAAACGCACGATATCATCAAGAAGCGCCTTCAGGAACTCCAGCAGGAACTGTACGCCGCCGAAACGGCCGAGTGGGAATACAAAAAGGCGATGGGGTTTCAGACCTATGGCAGCGTCGGCGATGAAATGGCCCGGATTTATGCCGAATTGAACGAGAAAAAGGCGCTGTGCGAGGAAACGCGCGCAAAATTGGCGGAGATTGAAAAGGAATTGTCGGCCAACGCGGCGCAACTGCCGGAAGCCCTCGGCAACGTGACCGACACGGTGGTCAACGAAATGCTCGCGGAACTGGACGGCCTGCTCCAGGAACAGTTGAGCATGAGCGTTGTTTACAATCCCGAATATCCGGGGCTGGTGGAAATCGCCGACGAGATCGCCGAAAAGAAGGCGGCGATCCTCGAGGCGATCAAGCAGGTGGATCAGGGTGTGGGCGACGGCACGAACCTGTGGAAGCACCGCCAAAACCTGTACCGCGAGCAAATAGATTTGCGCATGAACGTCACGGGTATGGAAATCCGCATGTCGGCGTTGCGGCGCATGCTCGAGGAGTTGGTGCCGCAGATCCCCGAATTGGCCAACAAAAACCTTGAATACGAACGGCTGGCCAAGGAATCCCAGCGGCTGCGCGAACAATTCAACAAACTCCGCGAAAGGGAATTCGACATCCGCACGGCGTTGAGCCGCGACGCAGGGCAGGTCGAACGTTACGAGGCCGTCGAGGCCTCCGCGCTGCCGTACGGGCGCGCCCGCACGCAATGGTGGATGAATTTCGTCATCGGCGCCCTGGTTGGATTTGTCATCGGTTTCGGCCTTGCCGTCATGATGGAAATCATGGACACCTCGATTCGCGGCATTGACGACGTCGTCAACTACGTCGGCTTGGAAGTGTTGGGCACCATCCCGAAGATGCGGTTCGGCAAGCCCCGGGGCGGCCGGCGCAAGCGCGGCACCTATGTCGCGGCGACGAGCGAGGACCAGATTGACGCCTGTATCGTCACGCAGCACGATCCGAAATCCCCTATTTCCGAGGCGTACCGGGCCTTGCGCACGAACTTTCAGTTCGCCACGCTTCAGCGCAAACCGAAGACCCTCATGGTGACGAGCGCGGTGCCGGGCGAAGGCAAAACGACCACCGCGGTCAACTTGGCGGTCACGATGGCCGACCGCGGCATTCGCGTGCTGCTGATTGATACGGACCTGCGCCGCCCCAATGTCCACCGCGTGCTCAAAATCGATCGGGGCCCGGGATTGGCGGATGTCCTGCGCGAGGGCGTGGACGTTCATTCCGTGATACGGCCGACACGCGTTGAAAACCTGTTCATTGTGTCCAGCGGACATGTGCCGCCGAATCCCTCCGAATTGATCGGATCCGAACGAATGCAGCGCCTGATGGACTTGTTCAAGAACGAATTCGACCTTGTCGTTTGCGATGCCCCGTCCATTCTTGTCGTGACGGATCCCGTTCTGCTGGCGACGCATGTGGACGCGGTTCTCGTGGTCATCTCCGTAAACAATCCGCGCCGGGAAACGGTGCAACGCGCCTACAAACTGCTTCAATCGGCCAACGCCTACGTGGCGGGCGCGGTGCTCAACGGACTCGAGGCCAGCCGCAGGCACTATTACTATTACTACTACTATTATGAAGACGGCGGAAAAGGCCAGCGCCGCTGGTTCCATTTCTAGCGCAATGGACAGGGGAAACGCGATGGACGGCCAAGACCGGCGCGGGACGGAAACCGGCGCGATGGATGCCCGCCGGGCGCGCCGACCGGTCCGCATGAGGTAGCCTGCCGTGCTCTTTGGGAATGCCGATCGCGGGATTGGACGCGGCGAAGTGGCCGAAAGCCGCATCGAGGCCCCGTTCCTCGCGGCGTTCATGGTTCTCTGCGCGATGGTGTTGCTGCTGGTCCATCTGCGCTTCCAGCATTATGCCCTGACCGTCGCCCTGGCGGTCACCATGATCGCCTTCGGCGCCACGGTGGTGCGGGTGGATCTGGGCGTGGCCATCTTGGTCGTGGTCATGCTGATGGCCCCTGAAATTGATCTCGCCGGCAAGGCGACTTCCGAACATACGTTGAACATTCGTTACGACGACGTCCTGATCGTCGTTATTTTCTTCGGCGTGCTGGTCAAGACGGCCTTCGACGGACGCGGCGCATTCTGGCGGCCCAATCCGCTCAACGGCCCCATCGTGCTGCACTATCTGGTGTGCATCATGGCCACGCTGCTGGCGGTCCGCGCCAACCTGGGCGCATGGGACCGCCGCAACGCCTTTTTTGTCATCCTGAAGATGGCGGAATACTACATGGTGTTTTTGCTGACGGCCAATGCCCTCAATACGCTGCGGGATGTGCGGCGTCAACTGACGCTGTTTTTTGCGGTGGCGGCCTTTCTGTCCCTCTATGCGATGATTTCGGCGGAACCCGGCGAACGCATCGGGACGCCTTTTCAGCCGCAAGGCCCCGAACCCAACACCATGGGCGGTTATCTGATCGTCGTCATGAGCGTGGCGATTGGCCTGATGACCCAAGCGCCCCATTGGCGGCAGCGGGCCTTGTTTCTGGCGCTGATGATGTCGGCCTTCCTGCCGTTTCTGTTCACGCTGTCGCGGGCGTCGTATTTTGGGGCGCTGGTGGCCTTTGTGACGCTGGGCGCCCTGGGACGCAAATGGTACCTACTTGCCGCCGTGGCGCTCACGCTGGCGCTTTCGCCCGTCATCATGCCCGAGGCGGTCAAGGAGCGCGTGAACTATACCTTTCAGCGCGGCGAGGGCGAGCCGATCGTCATCGCGGGCAGGCCGACCGGATTGCAGGTGGACAAGTCCACCTACGAGCGCATTTATGTTTGGGAAAAGGTGAAGTTCATCCTGCATGTCGCGCCATGGTTCGGCGGCGGCGTGGGCTGGGGCAAAATCCTCGACTCGCAATATGCCCGCGTGATCATGGAAACGGGCCTGATCGGCCTTGCCGCGTTTGTCTTTCTTCAATGGCGTCTGTTCAGGACCTGCCGGGAAACCTATCGGTGGTCGCGCGTTTGGATGGCGCGCGGACTGGGACTGGGCATGGCCGCGGCGACGGCCGGACTGGTTGCCCATTCGTTCGGCACAATCTCGTTTTTGATTGTGCGGATCATGGAGCCGTACTGGCTGCTGATGGCATTGGTGGTTGTGGCGCGCGCGGCGGCCATCGAAGACTATGCGCGGCAATTGCAGGCCCGCCGCCGGGCACAGGCAGCCTCCGCAAACCGCGAAAGGCCGGCCGCGAACAACCGTTCCGCTCCCGCCCCGGCAAATTGACGCCCCCGCCGGATCCCAAGGCGATTAGGCGCGCCCCGCGTGGCGCAATTCCTTGAGGCTGTCAAGGCGCGGCACCGAATAGGTGCCCATGATCATCTGATCCAGCACGCTTTCGTCGGTCGAATACGTGCGCGCATGTTCGAGATCGATTTTACCGGCCTTGTACAATTTGAGCAGGTAATCCTCGAACAGAAACGAATGCGAAACGGTCTGCTGCATGCCGATGCGAATGCCGTCGGTGTCGCCCTCGCAGATCCCGTCGTTGATGGGCTTGATGTCGTTGAACATGATCTCGAGCGCCGGGATGCGGCCGCCGCCGACCTTCGGGACCAGCCGCTGGCAAATGACGCACCGCGTGCAGTCGCGCAATTGCAACCGGACCAGATCGCGCTCGATCGGATCGAAGAAACTGACGATGCGGTTGACCACCTCGTAGGCCGTGTTCGAGTGCAGGGTGCTGATGACGAGATGGCCCGTGGCCGCGGCGTTGATGGCCGATCGAATGGTGTCCGGATCGCGCATTTCGCCGATGACGATGACGTCGGGATCGTGCCGCAGCGCGCCGCGCACCGCCTCGCCGAAAGAGTTCACGTCCGAACCCAGATTGCGCTGGGAAATGATGGATTTCTTGTTTGTGTGAACGTATTCGATGGGGTTTTCGATGGTGATGATATGGTCCGTGGCCGTGGAATTGATCCAGTCCACAAGCGCGGCGGCGGTGGTGGTCTTCCCGGACCCCGTCATGCCGGTGATGAGCACCAGCCCGTGATGAAGCTGCGCCAGTTTGACCATGGTCTCCTTTGGAATGTTCAGATCCTCGAACGACGGAATGTTTTCCGGCAGGAAACGCAACGTGCAGTGCGGCGCGCCGGACTTCATGAACGCCGACACGCGCGCATAACCCAGCCCCACCTGGTGGAAACTGAAACTCGTTTGTTTGTATTCCTCGAATTCCCGCCAGTAGATGTCCGAAGCCAACTGCCGAATCAACGCATAGATCTGCGCGCTCGACAACACGCCGATGAGTTCCGATCGCAGCGTCGAACCGTCCACGCGAAACACGGGCGTCTCGCCCGGCGACAGGTGCACGTCGCTCGCCTTGTACTGCAACAAGGCCTGGAACAGCAGTTCCGAACTAATCGTGTCTATGCGGTAGTTGTCGCCGGACACGCGCCATGTCTCCGGCAACGGAATCGCGCCCGACAACTTGTCCACCGCCTCGAACGATCGCGGCGAAAAGGCATTGCCCACCGCCGGACAATGAACGAGATGGATGCCGCTTTCCTCCTCGAGCGAGCAGGCGTCGGAATATTCGATCGCGATCGTGCGAAGCGCGTTGGCCACGCTGCGCGAGACGCGCGCTGAGAATGAAAACGTCTCGAAATCGCCCTTGAAATCGCCGCGCTCCGCCGTGACCTCGACCGTATCCGAACGCGCGACGATCTTGCGCGGAACGCCCTGCGTCTTGCGAAGCTGCGCTTCCGCCATTGACACAACCGACCGCAGGCTTTTCTGCCGGCCCAAACCCAACACAATTTCCTGCATGGCTCCGCACCCCTATGCCGTTTGTACCTTACCGCACATGCCGCCGAGACAAGATAGGCTTATCATACACACCCAACACCAATCCGTCAATACTGAGAAATTGCCTCGATGCGCACATGGCAGGGGCTTCATCCATGACGATAGGCCTTTATGCAAGGAAGCCGGATTGGGCAGGTCAACACGAAGCGGCGCGGGGTCACCGACTCTCCATGGATTAGGGCGCGGTCGGCAAGAACGCAGGTTATTACAAAAACCGGCTTCAAAAAAAACAAGAAAGTCCTGGGCAATTTGCGCAATCAATTATAGTTTCAAATTCAGCGAGTGCGAAAATCGCGGGGTTTTGAGTGCGATTATGATGACGAGCACGATGACAAGCACGAAGAGAATGGGCAACGCCCACGCCTGTCCCGTTACGGGATACCGTTGAAAAAGTTTGACAAGGCGGTTGACAAAAGAGAGGGTATGGCAGTAGGATACGGCTGCCTGGCGGAAGGACGGCGAATCCGGAGCATGGCTGTGGGATCCGGGTGCTGCGCGGACCTGTGGAATGAAGGAGATCGCCAAGTTGACTGACCATTGCGCAAGGACAAGCCGCACGCGTGGTTTTACCTTGCTGGAAATTCTCGTGGCCATCGTGGTGATGGGCACGGGCATCACGGTTTTTGTCTCCCTGTTCGGATCCAGCCTTGCCCTTGCCCAGTCAAACCGCCTCCAGACGGTTGCGATGCAACTAGCCGGAGAATGTCTGCATGCCGTGATGAATTCACCCGAACGATACGAGTGGCGGTTGAACAGCGCCGATCCCGGCGCATTGACGCCCGTCACGCTGTTGGGCGAGCCGGCGGATACGCGTCATTCCGTGCATCCTCCCTCAACCATTCCGGCGGACCGGCGATCCAGCCGGCGCGATCACGTCATGTACCAGAACTTTACATGGCAGGCGTATGCGCGGGTGCCCGAGCCTGGCGCCGCCCATGTGGAGTTGACGGTGGTCGTTCGCTGGAACGACAAGGGCCGTCCCTGCGCATATCCACTCACCTCGTGCCTGTCGCGATCCGCGATACCGGCCAAGGAGGGGGACGCGAAATGAATCGGTCACGACCGCCGCGCGGTTTTACCCTGCTTGAATTGCTCACGGTCATCGCCTTGATGGGCGTTGCGACGACCATGGGAATCACGATGCTTTTCAAGGTGTCGGACGCCTGGCGCGAAACCACCCGGCGCATGGAACTCGACGAATTGGCCTCGCGTATTTTCAACGAGATGCGGAAAGATTTCGCCTTGGTTGTGTCACCGGCCGTGGACGGCGCCTCGATTCGCGGATCGGGGCGCACGGCAACCGACGATCGGTTCCACCGGGTTCCGCTGGAAGACGACCGCATGACGTTGCCGGTGTCGTTGCCGTTGAAGCCGGATGAACCGCCGCGACGCGTGGACGTTACCTATCGGATTGACCGGCAAGACGGCAAGACGGCCCTGTTGCGCACGATAAACCTGCCGGGCGAAGCCGGGGCGCCGATAAAAGTGGCCGACGGCGTGCTGGCCATGCGTATCGAATACAGCGAACGCCGTTCCGACGGATCGTGGTTCGCGGCGTGGACCAAACCGGAATTGCCGGCCGCCGTCCGAGTCAGCCTGACGATCATGGATCCCCTCCGGCCCAATGAACAGATTTCGCGCAAAACAGTCTTTCCCATTTGGGTGAACTAATATGCAAACGACGGTGACAGATGGGATCCGGAAACGCGGCGCAGCCCTGATAACGGCGCTGGGCCTGTTGTTCCTGTTCAGCCTGATGGGGGCGGCCTACGTGGACTACATGTATATCGCCATGGATCATTCACGCTACGATCAGCGTCTCCAACAGGCACGGGCAATGGCGTCGGGCGGCGTGCAGGCGGGGATCGGCGAAATTCAGCAAGCCACGATGTCCGGGCGCATGGACGCGTTGCTGGCGGGACCGCGCGAATTCCGTGTTCCCGTGTACGGTCCCAGCCGCCAGGATCCCAAGGGCTTTTCGCCGCGCACGAACCGCATGGGCGCCGTGACGGTGAAAGTCGCGGAGGAGAAGGGTCCGTGGGCCGAAGTGGCCGCGAAAGGATCCGCCGCGCCTGTTCGTAGTTATTGGATTGTGAGCGAATCCCGGATATCCGATCTCGGTCCCGGCGACCGCGAGATGCGCACCACGCATGCCCGCGCCGAAGCCGTGGCCGTTTTCGGCGAAGGCAATAGTCCCCGAATCGTATATTGGAACGAAGGACCTTGAGCGTCAATCCGCCCGGTGGTTCATGGGCCGTCGGGCGACGGATGGAGGAACGGACATGGCACCGACTGCAGAAAAACCCGCAGGGCCCATCAAACGGGTGCGCCGCAAGGCAGCGGCCAACGCCGAAAGCGCGAGCCCGGCCCGCGCTGGAAATTCCGTGTCGGTCGAGGTGCTGGCGCCGTCCGCCCCGCCCCCGGAACGACTGGCCGGCGGGGCGATTCGCCACGCGGACATCACGATGTTTTTGCGGCAGCTCATCATGCTGCTCGAGGCAGGCACGCCCATTCTGAAATCGCTGCGCGCGCTTTCGGAACGCGGCGAAAAGGCGGCGCTTCGTTCGTTGGTGGCGGACATTGCCCAGCATGTCGAAATGGGCAATACCCTCTGGCAGGCCTTTGAGCGGCATCCGCGCCATTTTGACGTGGTGTTCGTGAATCTCATCAAGGCCAGCGAGGCCAGCGGCACGCTCGTCACCGTGCTTCAACGGGTGGTGGCCTATCGCGACCGTCACGAGATGCTCCGCAAACGCGTGCGGGGCGCCATGTTCTACCCGGTCATCCTCCTGGTGGCTTGTTTCGGCGCCGTCCTGTTCATCGCGCGGGTCGTCGTGCCCGAATTCGAGGGCATGTTCTCGAAGTTCGACGTGGAAATGCCGGCCATGACGCGCTACTTCATGGGCGCGGCCAAGGTAGCCGGAACGTTTTGGTGGGTGGCCATCCTCGCCGTCGTGGCGGCGGCCGTCGCCTACAAATACTGGTATGTGCGCAATCCCCTGCGCCGTTTGGCGGCCGACCGGGCCAAACTGCGCATTCCGATTGTCGGGCCGATCCTGCGTAAAAACGCCGTCGTCGAAATGTCCCGCACCTTGGCCCTTCTGCTGCGCAGCGGCCTTTCCATGATGGCCACGCTGGAACTCGTCCGCAACGCGATTCACAACCGCGCCGTCGCCGAAACGCTGCAATCCATGCGCGATTCGGTCGAGCGTGGCGGCGGACTCGAAGCGCCGTTGCGTGCGGCGTCCGACATCATTCCGCCGGTCGTGGCGGACATGTTCGTCACGGGGGAAGAATCCGGACGGCTCGATACCATCGCGGAGCAGGTCGCGGACACCTATGAAGAGGAGGTAAATATCGCGATCTCGACCATCGGCGACGCCTTGCAGCCGATATTGACCGTATTCATCGGGGTTCTCGTAATCCTGTTGATGCTGGCGGTGTTCGTGCCGCTGATAACCATGATTGACCAGCTGGGCGCGGGTGGCGCCTAGCCTTGCACCTCCCGGCGGGGCCGATCGATGGGTTGATTTCCCGCCTTCCAATAACCAGAAACGGCCCAGTGTGCCGCGCGCGTTGCGCGTCCGGCGCAGGGGAGGCGGTGGTCCTCCTTTGCCCGGTTCGTGTAATTCGTGCATGACAAAGGAGAGTGTTTTCGTGATAATTTCAGACCTGTTGGATCAGTTGACCGAGGAACGGAACGACAAAACCTTCATTTTCTGCGACGATCAGGAGTATGGCTATAAAACCATTCGCGACCGGGGCGCATGGATTGCCGCCAATCTCGCCCGGCGCGGCGTCGGCAAGGGCGACAAGATCATCCTGCTGATGGGCAATTGCATGGAATTCGTCTATCTGTTCCTCGGCGTCGGGCGGATTGGCGCGGTGATCGTGCCCGTCAATCCGATGTTGAAACCCGAGGAGATCGCCTATATCGCAACCAATGCGGACGCGACAACGCTGATCATGCTGCCGGACTTCGTGCCGCTGCTGCCGGTCCTCAGGCAAATGGCGCCGACCCTGCGGCATGTCTTCGTGATGGGCGACAAGTCCGCCGAAGGCACGGAACCGTTTTCGGCGCTGTTGGAACCTGTGGCGGAAATTCCCAAGGCGGATGTCACCGAACAGGACGATGCAGCCCTTATTTACACGTCGGGAACGACCGGCGCGCCGAAGGGCGTCATCCTGACGCACCGCAATTACATCTGGAATGCCCGCATGGTGCTCCGTTCGACCATATTGCAACCGACGGATCGTTTCCTGTGCGTCTTGCCGATGTTTCACGTCAATGCCCAGGTCGTGACACTGCTTGTGCCGCTGATGGGCGGCGCGGATCTCGTCCTGATGACGAAATTCAACGCGCTGGGCATCCTGCCGATGATCGCCAAATACAAGATTTCAATCATGAGCGCGGTCCCGACCATTTATGCCATTTTGTGCGCGAATCCGAAAGCCGGCGAATACGACATCCGTTCGATGCGCTTCTTTGTTTCGGGCGCGGCCCCGATGCCGGAGGACACTTACCTTGCCACGCAGCGCGTATTGAAGACGCCGCTGATCCAGGGCTACGGACTGAGCGAAGCCACCTGCGCAAGCGCCGTCGCGGATCACATGGATCCCATCCGCTGGAATTCCTGTGGCCCCGCCCTGCGCTACACACGCATACGAATCGTGGACTCCAGCGGAAAAGACGTGCCCACCGGGGCAATCGGCGAAATTTTGGTTTCCGGGCCGACCGTGATGAAGGGGTATTACAAGAATCCCGAGGCGACCGCGGAAGTGCTCAAGGACGGCTGGCTGTCAACGGGCGACCTCGGACGTTTCGACGAGGAGGGATACCTCTACATCGTCGGGCGCTTGAAAGACATGATCATCCGGGGCGGACAGAACATCTACCCCGCCCAGATCGAAGGCGTTCTCCTGCGCATGGAAGGCATCGCGGAGGCGGCCGTGATCGGGGTTGACGAACCGCGCTGGGGCCAGGAAGTGCTGGCCGTCGTGAAACTCGCCGAGGGCGCTGAGTTGACCGAAAAGGAAATTATCGCCTTCTGCCGGGAGCATTTGGCGCCCTACAAATGTCCGCGTTACGTCCGGTTTGTTCCCGAATTGCCCAAAACAGCCACTGGCAAGATCAAAAAGAACATCCTTGCGGAGCAATTTGCCGATGTCGCCAAAGGATGAGATCGCCCCGCTTCGCGGCGTTTGCTGCGCCCTGACGATCGCCGGCAGCGATTCCGGCGGCGGCGCGGGCATCGAGGCTGATCTCAAGACATTTGCCATGCTGGGCGTGCACGGCATGGCGGCGGTGACCGCGGTGACGGCGCAGAACACGGTGGCGGTAACCGACATCTTCGATCTGCCGCCCGCATTCGTGGCCGGGCAGATTCGCGCCGTAGCCGAAGATATCGGCATAGATGCCGCCAAGACGGGCATGCTGTCGAACGCGCATATCGTCGAGGCGGTTGCGGAGGCGATCCGGGCGCACGACATCCGGAATCTCGTCGTGGATCCCGTCATGGTGGCCAAGAGCGGCGACACGCTGTTGCGGGCCGACGCGCGCAACGCACTGTGCAACCGGCTGCTGCCCCATGCCCTGATCGTCATGCCAAACATCCCCGAGGCCGAAATTCTTGCGAACCGGCGCATCGCATCGGCCGACGACATCCCCGACGCCGCGAAACGCATACACGCATTCGGCCCGAAGTATGTCTTGATCAAGGGCGGCCACTTGCAGCAGGACGTCGCGCGCGATTATCTGTTCGATGGATTCGCCCAGCGGACCTTCGATGCGCCACGCATCGAAACGCGAAACACGCACGGCACGGGCTGCACCTATTCGGCGGCCGTTACGGCATGTCTGGCGCGCGGATACGACGTGCCCGACGCCGTCCAGCGCGCCAAAGAATACCTGACCGAAGCGATACGCCAAAGTTACCCGCTCGGCCATGGCCACGGCGCGCTCAATCACGCGTGGCCGCTCGAATGGTGAGGCGGCATTCCGCGGGCGGGACGTTTCAATCTTGATTCGTCAGTGGGCGTCGAAGGCGTTTGTCGGTCCCCATGGACGAAAGAGACACGGGATAGATTTCACCTTTCGAGTGAAGCCCACCCACCCACTTCGTCCACGGCGAAAGAGCCGCTTTCAACGGGTTCTTTCCAATGCGATCGAATCAGGAAGCGGCTTCGTCCAACTCGTCTTCGCCGGTTAGTTGAATGCCGACTTCGAGTTCGTCGGAGAAGTCCTGGCTGACGGTTTCATTGAGGACGACCTGGGTGTCCTGGTAATGCGGACTACCCGTGCCGGCCGGAATCAGGTGGCCGATGATGACGTTCTCTTTAAGCCCGCGCAGATGGTCGCGCTTGCCGGAGAGCGCCGCCTCGGTGAGGACGCGCGTCGTTTGCTGGAACGAGGCCGCCGCCACGAAACTTTCGGTGCTTAGCGCCGCCTTGGTCACGCCTTGGAGCAGCGGTTCGGCCTCGGCGGGCCGCCCGTTGCGCCGCTGGGTTTCCTCGTTGACCTCGCGGAACCGGATTTTGTCCACTTCTTCATGGGCGAGGAAAACGGTGTCGCCGGGATCGTCCTTGATGCGGACCTTGCGCAGCATCTGGCGGATGATAGTCTCGATATGCTTGTCGTTGATACGCACGCCCTGAAGGCGGTACACCAATTGAACCTCATCGAGCAAGTACTTGCGCAGCGCGTCCTCGCCCTGGACTTCCAGGATGTCGTTCAGGATGACCGGGCCGTCGGTCAGGCGCTGGCCGGCATACACGCGGTCGCCCGCCTGGACGTTGAGATGTTTTCCGGGCGGAATGGTGTAGATGCGTTCCTTGCCGACTTGCGGCACGACCTTGACCTTGCGCATGCCCTTGGCGGCGGCGCCGAGTTCGATGATGCCGTCAATATGGCTGATGACGGCCGGATCCTTCGGCTGGCGCGCCTCGAAAAGTTCGGCGACACGCGGCAGACCGCCGGTGATGTCCTTCGTCTTGCTCAACTGGCGCGGGGCCTTGGCGAGCAGATCGCCCGCGCGCACCTTGTCGCCGTCCTTGACCAGCACATGGGTCTGCGCAGGGATGGTGGCGAACGTCAACACCTCATCATGCTTGCCGAGAATGGAGATCTGCGGGTGCAGATCCTGCTTGTGATCGGTAATCACGCGTTCTTCAAGGCCCGTGTCGGGATTGATGTCCACGCGCATGGTGATACCCTCAATCATGCCTTCCAAGTGGACCAGGCCGGAGGCCTCCGCGACGATCGAATCGTTGTACGGATCGCGCTCCATGATAACCTGCCCCTTGCGGACTTTCTGCTGGTTTTCGACCAGCAGGACCGCTCCGGGGGGTGTCAGCGCGCGCTGGACTTCCTTTTGCTCGGGGCCGAAAATGATGAGTTCGCCGCCCCGGTTCACGACGACGGTCTTGCCTTCCCGGTTGACGGCGGTGCGCACGTTGCGGAACTCGATGACGCCGCCGTCGTAGGCCTTGATTTCGGTGGATTCGACCTGTCGGCTGGCCGCGCCGCCGATATGGAATGTGCGCATCGTCAGCTGAGTTCCCGGTTCGCCGATGGACTGCGCCGAAATGATGCCGACCGCCTCGCCCAGTTCGATGAGTTGTCCCGTGGCCAGGTTGCGCCCATAGCACCGCTGGCACACGCCGCGCTTGGATTGACAGGTCATGACGGATCGAATGCGCACGCCCGGCAGGCCCGCCGCCTTGATCTTCGCGGCCTTTTCTTCCGTAATCATTTCGTTGGCGCGGACGATCGGTTCGGCTTGGCCCGGCACCATGATGTCGTCGAGCGCGAAACGCCCGAAGATGCGTTCCTCGATGGACGCCACCTCGTTTTCGCCGTCCATCAACGCTTCGACCCAGATGCCATTCAGCGTTCCGCAGTCTTCTTCCTCGATGGTCACGTCCTGTGAAACGTCCACGAGACGCCGCGTGAGATAACCGGCGTCGGCGGTCTTGAGCGCCGTATCCGCCAGGCCTTTGCGCGCACCGTGCGACGAGATGAAATATTCGATGACCGTCAGTCCCTCGCGGAAGTTCGACATGATGGGCGATTCGATGATGTCGCCGGAAGGCTTGGCCATGAGACCGCGCATGGCGGCCAACTGGCGGATCTGCTGCTTGGTGCCGCGCGCCTGCGAGGAGAACATGAGGTAGATGCCGCTGAAACCCTGTTCGTTCTTCGCCATTTCCTCGAGCATGGCCGCGGACACACGCTCGGTGGTGGCGGTCCACTGGTCAATGATCATGTTATAGCGTTCGCCTTCGGTAATCAGGCCGTTTTGGTACATTTCGTCAATGCGAACGACCTCTTTTTCCGTGGAAGCGATCAATTCCTTTTTGGCGGCGGGCACGATCATGTCGCTGACCGCGATCGAAATGCCGGCGAGCGTTGCGTACTTGAACCCCACGGCCTTGAGTTTGTCGAGCAGTTCGACGGTCTTGTTGTGGCCATGGCGGGCATAGGCGCGCGCGATGATGTCGCCGATGGACGATTGGTTCTGTTCTTTGTTGACGTCGTCGAGGCGGATTTCCGGCGCCAAGGCGTCTAGGAAAAGCACCCGGCCCACGGTCGTGTCCACAATTTTGCCGTCATACCGAATCTTGATGGCGGCGTGAATGTCCACCGCGCCCAGATTGTAGGCCATAATCACGGACGCCACGGAATCGTAGACCCGGCCCGGTTTAAGAATCTCGCCGTTTTTGCCGGTCCACTCCTTCTTCCATTCACCCTTTACGCCGGGGCGGTGCTTGGTCATCCAAGAGATGCCCAAAACAATGTCCTGGCTGGGCGTCACGATCGGCCGTCCGTCGGACGGTGAGAAGATATTGGTCGTCGAAAGCATGAGCAGGCGCGCTTCGAGTTGCGCGGCGGGCATCAGCGGCACATGGACGGCCATCTGGTCGCCGTCGAAGTCCGCGTTGAACGCGCGGCAGACCAGCGGATGAATCCGGATGGCCTTTCCTTCGATGAGAACGGGCTGGAAGGCCTGGATGCCCAGCCGGTGCAGCGTCGGCGCGCGGTTCAACAGAACGGGGTGATCCGTGATGACGTCTTCGAGGATGTCCCAGACTTCGGTGCGGCCCTGCGCGATGGCGCGTTTGGCGGCCTTGATGGTCGTGGCGATGCCGCGTTTCTTGATCTCGTGAATGATGAAGGGTTCGAACAGTTCGAGGGCCATCTTCTTGGGCAGACCGCACTGGTGCAGTTTGAGTTCCGGCCCGACCACGATGACCGAACGGCCCGAATAGTCCACGCGCTTGCCGAGCAGGTTCTGGCGGAAACGGCCCTGTTTGCCCTTGAGCATGTCGCTCAGGGATTTCAGCGGGCGGTTGCCGGCGCCCAGCACGGTGCGCCCGTGCCGGCCGTTGTCGAACAGCGCGTCCACCGCTTCCTGGAGCATGCGTTTCTCGTTGCGCAAAATGACTTCGGGCGCACGGAGTTCGATGAGACGCTTCAGGCGGTTGTTGCGGTTGATGACGCGGCGGTACAAATCGTTCAGATCGCTCGTGGCGTAGCGTCCGCCTTCCAGCGGGACGAGCGGCCGCAAATCCGGCGGGATGACCGGCACCACGTCGAGGACCATCCACGCGGGATTGTTGCCTGACTTGCGAATCGCCTCGACCACCTTGAGGCGCTTGATGGCCTTCGCGCGGGACTGAAGCGACGTCGTGTGGGCGAACTGGTTGTGCAGTTCGGCCGACAGCGCGTCTATGTCAATTTCCTCCAGAAGTTCCTTGATGGCTTCGGCGCCCATTTTGGCCTTGAACCGGTCGCCGAATTCGGATCGCGCATCCTGATACTGGTCCTCGGTGAGCGTCTGCATCTTTTCAAGCGAGGTGTCGCCCGGATCGATGACAATGTAATGCTCGAAATAGATGATGCGCTCAAGAATGCGAATCGAAAGGTCGAGCAGGTTGCCGATGCAACTCGGCGTGGTCTTGAAAAACCAGATGTGCGTCACGTGCACGGCCAGCCGGATGCAGCCCATGCGCTCGCGACGAACCTTGGATTCCGTGATTTCGACACCGCACCGATCGCAGGTAATCCCGCGGTGCTTGACCTTCTTGTATTTGCCGCAGCCGCATTCCCAGTCCTTCACGGGGCCGAAAATGCGCTCGCAGAAGAGACCGTCCTTTTCCGGCTTGAAGGTGCGGTAGTTGATGGTTTCGGGCTTCTTGACCTCGCCGCGCGACCACTTTAGGATCTCCTCGGGCGATGCCAGCCGAATGGCCAGCGAATCGAAACGCTCTCCGGTGGTTGGTATGTACTTGGCCAAGGTCTTATTCCTCCACGGGTTCTTCTTCGTCGTCCTCGTGATCCGCGGCGCCTTCAACGCGCACCAGTTTGATCACATCGAGACAAAGACTCTGCATTTCGCGCACCAACACATTGAACGATTCGGGCGTGCCCGGTTCGACTTCCCGGTCGCCCTTGACGATTGCCTCGTAGGCCTTCGTGCGCCCAGCGATGTCGTCGGACTTGATCGTAAGGAGTTCCTGGAGCGTGTAGGCCGCCCCGTAAGCCTGAAGGGCCCACACTTCCATTTCGCCGAACCGCTGCCCACCGAACTGTGCCTTGCCGCCCAGCGGCTGCTGCGTGACCAGCGAATACGGGCCAATGGCCCGGGCGTGAATCTTGTCGTCCACCAGGTGGTTCAGTTTCATCATGTAGATTTGGCCGACCGTCACGGCATGGTTGAACGGCATTCCGCTGCGCCCGTCGCGCAATTGCGCCTTGCCGTCCTCCGGCAGTTCGGCCTTGCGGAGCAGCGAACGGATTTCCTCTTCCGAGGCCCCGCTGAACACCGGCGAGGCCACGTGCATGCCCAGGGCCTTGACGGCCCAGCCGAGGTGGGTTTCCAGCAACTGGCCGACATTCATTCGGGACGGCACGCCCAGGGGATTCAACACGATTTCAACCGGCGTTCCGTCGTTGAGGAAGGGCATGTCCTCGCGGCGCATGATCTTGGCCACCACCCCCTTGTTGCCGTGGCGTCCGGCCATCTTGTCGCCCACGGACATCCGCCGCTTGGTCGCCACGAACACCTTGACCAGTTTGATGACGCCGGGCGGGAGTTCGTCGCCCTTGCGGAGCATGTCAATCTGGCTGTCGCGGAAGGCGACCAGTTTGGCGTCCTCCATCGCGGCCATGTTGACCAGCCGGGTAAAGCGATGCTGGGCCGCCTCATCGTCAATCCGCAGGCGCGCCAGCACGCTGTAGTCGAGTTTGTCAAGATGGCCCACCTTCACGCGTTTGCCCTTTTCGAGGGCCAACTCGTCGGTACGATGATCGATGACGTCTTCCAGGATCTTCGCGCCCACCAGTTCATCGCGCACAAGGCTCAGGAACGTCGCGCGAATTTCGTCTATCTTTTCCTGGTATTGCCGCTTGATCCGGTTGATTTCCGTGGCGAGGGCCGATTTGGACCCGTGCTCGGTGGATTTCTCTCGACGGCTGCACACGTTGACGTCCACGACAACCCCTTCCGTGCCGGGCGGAACGGTCAGGGAGGCGTCGCGCACGTCTTCGGCTTTTTCGCCGAAAATTGCGCGCAGGAGTTTTTCCTCGGGCGCGAGTTCGGTTTCGCCCTTGGGCGTTACTTTTCCGACCAGGATGTCGCCCGGGGCGACCTTCGCGCCGATGCGGACGATGCCGGTTTCGTCGAGGTTGCGCAAGGCATCCTCGCTGACGTTGGGAATGTCGCGCGTGATTTCCTCGGGACCGAGTTTCGTGTCGCGCGCCTCGAGTTCGAACACTTGGATGTGGAGCGAGGTGAACACATCGCCCACCACCAAGTCCTCGCTCAGCAGGATGGCGTCTTCAAAGTTGTATCCTTCCCACGGAAGAAAGGCCACAAGCACATTTCGACCAAGCGCCAGTTCGCCACCGTCCGTGGCCGGCCCGTCCGCGATGATGTCGCCCGCCTGCACAGCGTCGCCCTTCTGAACGATCGGCTTCTGGTTGATGCAGGTGTTCTGGTTCGACCGAACGAATTTCTTCAGCGGGTAGACATCCTCGTCCGACCGGAAGGGATTGTCCTTTTTGCCCGCGGAATGCCGGATGCGAATGACCTCGCTGTCGGCGTATTCGACCACGCCCGACCGTTCCGCGCGCACGACCGTTCCCGCGTTTTTGGCGGTGACGTGTTCGAGGCCGGTCCCGACAAGGGGCGCCTCGGCGCGCAACAGCGGCACGGCCTGTCGCTGCATGTTCGATCCCATCAACGCGCGGTTCGCGTCATCGTGTTCGAGGAACGGCACCAGGGCCGCCGCCACGCTCACCAGTTGCTTCGGCGACACGTCCATGTAATCCACCTGCTGGGGCGGAACCTTCGGGAAATCGCCGCGATGGCGGCACAGCACCGTGTCGCCCACCAGACGGTTGTGCTTGTCAACGGCGGCGTTGGCCTGCGCTATCACATAGTTGTCCTCGTCGTAGGCCGAGAGCCATTCGATCTTGTTCGTGACCTTGCCGTTTTCGACCTTGCGATAGGGGGTTTCGAGGAAACCGTATTCATTGATGCGGGCATAGGTCGAAAGCGAGGCCATCAAGCCGATGTTCGGGCCTTCGGGGGTTTCGATCGGACAAATGCGGCCGTAATGCGTGGCGTGAACGTCGCGCACCTCGAAGCCGGCCCGGTCGCGGTTGAGACCGCCGGGGCCGAGCGCGCTCAGACGCCGCTTGTGGGTCAGTTCGGCCAAGGGATTGATCTGATCCATGAAATGCGACAACTGGCTGCGGCCGAAAAAGTCCTTGATCACCGCGCTGACCGGCTTCGGATTGACCAGCGTCTGCGGCGTCAACTGTTCCTCGTCTTGGAAATTCATGCGTTCGCGGACGGTTCGCTCCATGCGGACCAACCCGATGCGGATCTGGTTCGACAGCAGTTCGCCCACGGCCCGCACGCGGCGGTTGCCCAAATGGTCAATGTCGTCCAGCACGCCCTCGCCGCCCTTCAGGCGGACCAGGTATTGCAGCGTCGCGATGACGTCTTCCTTCGTGAGCGTTTTGGTTTCCTGCGGGATGCGCAATCCCAGTTTCCGGTTGATTTTGTAACGACCCACCGGCGCAAAGTCGTACCGGCTCGGATCGAAGAACAATTTCTGGAAAAACGTGCGCGTCGTCGCGTCCGTCGCCGGATCCCCGGGGCGGATGCGCGAATAGATCTCCCGCAACGCGTCCGCGATGGTCTCGGTGTTGTCCATTTGAAGCGTGTTGACAATCGCCGCATCCCGGTTTACGTCCTCGGCGTCGAGCAGCATGAACTCCTTGACGTTCGATTTCATAATGCGGCTCAGCGCCGCCTCCGTCAGATCCATGCCCGCGTCCACGAGGATCTCGCCCGTTTCCGGGTCTACAATGTCGTCCGCCGCGATACGCCCGACGGCGTCGTTGAGCGGCAACGGCTTGTTGCCCGCCTTGAGACGCCCGCGCACGACGGCTATTGTCTCGACCTTGTAGAAAAGGGCCAGGATTTCGGCGTTGTTCTCGTGGCCCAGCGCGCGCAGAAGCGTTGTGACAAGCAGGCGTGACCGCCGGTCTATCGTCAGCCACAGCACATCGTTGATGTCGTATTCGAATTCGAGCCAGGCGCCGCGGTAGGGAATGATCCGCGCCGACAACAGCGATTTGCCGTTCTGATGGATCTTCGTTTCAAACGAAACGCCGGGGGATTTGTGTAGTTGGCTGACAATGACCCGTTCAGCCCCGTTGATGATGAAGGTGCCGGTTGGTGTCATGAGCGGCAATTCGCCCAGAAACACCTCCTGCTCCACCATCAGCCGTTCGCGCAAATCGCCCGATGTGCCGACTTCCTCGAAACGGACGAGTCGCAGCAGGGCTTTCAGCGACGCCGCATAGGTCAATCCCCGGTTCTGACACTCCGAAATCGTGTATTTCGGCGGCGTGAACGAATAGTTCACGAATTCGAGCCGGGTCAGGTTGTCGGGCGACACAATGGGAAACACCTCCAGAAAAACATCCTGCAGGCCGTCGCGCTTGCGTTCGTCCGGAGGCACGTCCCACTGGAGAAAATCCGAATACGATTTCGTCTGGATCTCGATGAGATCCGGCAAATTGGCCTCGTCTTGGATCCGCCCCAGCAAAGGACGTTCGATGGGATATTGTCGTGCTACAGCCATGAAAGTACCCCTTCCGCGGTGTGTTGATGGACAATCCGATTCATCCAGTACCTATACCTCGCCGGCATTCAGCCTTCCGCCGAAAAACAGCGGACACGCCCGCCGCAATCGAACGTTGCTTGTATCCAGACCGTTTTGAAGGCCGCTCGCCCACGAGTCCATAAGAAGAATGGCAACAATGATTTGCACTGCAAAGGAAACTCGTCCCTTGCCCTTGGTTCCGCCGGCCGCCGCTTGCCGGCGCCAACCGGGCTTGCACGCCGTTGTCCGCACAAAGACAGATCTCGCCTTTCAAGAAAACAGCAAGAACTATACCATATGCAAAAACCCCTGTCAAGCATTTTTTCAAGCCGCATTGAAGAATTTTCCGCCGCCGTTCACGCCCTCCGAAAACGCCACGGAATGACGCATGAAACGGAAAAGGGGAAGGAAAGAATCCTCCCCAGGTAACCCAATCGGCCGGGATCAATAACCGAACGAGTTCGTGTCACCGTCCGGCGTAGGGGAAAATGGTTCCCGAAGGAGTTCCTCGATGAGACGCTCCATGATGCGCGTTCCGCCCGCGCCCTGCCACTCCAGTTCGCCGACCCAATAGGCCCGGACGTGGCCGCGCTTGTCCACCAGGTACACCGTGGGCCACACCTGCTGTTCCCAGCGCTTCCAGTTGACGGCATGAATGTCCATCAACACCGGGTACGTAATGCCCAATTTCCTCGTTTCTTGGGCGACGTTTTTGGGATCCTTTTCCTTTTCGCTTTCCGGCGTGTGGACGCCGACGACCGTCAATGGCGCCTTGGCGTATTTCCGCTGCCATTGTCCGTAAGCGGGCAGATTGCGTTTGCAGTTGATGCACCCGTAGGTCCAGAAATGAACCACATGGACCCGGCCCGGTTCAAAGACAAAACGGCGGCCGCCCGTGTTGATCCAGTCGGCGGGCGCGCCCGCGAGTTCCGGCATGGGCAAGTCCAGCGTTGCCAGCGCGCCGGGCTGCTCGAACGCCTGGGCGTGGCTTTTCTGATCAAGACTCGCGCCGAAAACGATCAGGGCGGCAATAACAAGAAACATCCAGCCGGGTTTCATCATCGTCCCAAATCCTTTCCATGTTCAACCGTTTTCCCAACACGGACTGTTCGTGCCGTATTCCGGAAGGCCCAATCTTTCTCCCTGATTCCCAACGCCCGACTCCTGTATAATGCCGTTTTATGGGCGACAACTGGAAAAAACTGGGCGATATCTCGGATCGGCATTTGACGCCGATGCTGCGGCAGTATTTGCAGGCGAAGGCGGAATGCGCGGACTCGATCCTGTTCTTCCGCATGGGCGACTTCTTCGAGATGTTCTTCGAGGACGCAATCGAGGCGTCGCGCATTCTGGGTCTGACGCTCACGTCGCGGGACGGAACGGACAAGGGCGACCGCGTGCCGATGGCGGGCGTGCCGTTTCGCGCCGTGGACAATTACGTGGCGAAACTAATCCGCGCCGGCAAGACGGTCACGATTTGCGACCAGATCGAAGACCCCGCCGAGGCGAAGGGGATCGTCAAGCGCGCAGTCATTCGCACGATCACGCCGGGCACCGTCATGGAGCCGAATCTGCTCGATGAGACGGCGAACAATTATCTCGCGGCGTTGAGCGTGCATGGGGGACAGGCCGGCCTCGCGTTCGTGGACGTAACGACCGGCGAGTTTTTGGCGGCGCGGATTGACGGCGACCCGGAACGCGTCATTCAGGACGAGTTGACGCGCATGGCCCCAACGGAGGTGTTGATCCCCGCCGATCTCGACGAAAAGGCGCTCGAACGCCTCAAGCGGCGTTTCGACGCGGTTTGCTTCACGCCGCGGCCCGAACATGACTTCGATCCGGAGGTTGCGCGCGAACGGCTGCTTGACCAATTCGGCCTGAGCACGCTGAAGGGACTTGGCCTCGAAGACTTGCCGGAAGCGACGGGTTGCGCGGGCGCGGTGCTCGCCTATGTGAAGGACACGCAGCGCGGATGCGTGCCGCATCTGCGGTATCCGCGGCATTACAGTCCGTCGCATTTCGTCGTGCTCGACGGCAACACGCAACGCAACCTCGAACTGGTCGAGTCGCTGGCCGACCGGCGCAAGCAAGGCACGCTGCTCGGCGTGCTCGACCGCACACACACGAGCATGGGCGGGCGCAAACTGCGGCATTGGATCCTGCATCCGCTGGTGGATGTCGAGGCCATCCGGCAGCGGCTCGACGCGGTCGAGAACCTCTTCGGCGACGCCGAATTGCGGATCCGCCTGAAAGAAGCGTTGCAGGACGTGGCCGATCTCGAACGGCTGCTGGGACGCCTCACGTCGAAATCGGGCAACGCGCGCGATCTGCTCGCCCTGGGGCGTTCGCTCGAACAGGCGCCCGTGTTGCGCGCAATCCTCGCGGAAGCCGAAGCGCCGATGCTGGCGGCGTTGCGCGACGGCATGGACTCGCTCGACGACGTGGCGGGCTGGATTCGCGCGGCGATCGTTGACGAGCCGCCCGTGCCGATCACCGAGGGCAACCTGTTCAAGGACGGCTATCACGAGGATCTCGATCATTTGCGGTCGCTTGTGCGCGGCGGGCGCGACTGGATCGCGACGTTGCAGCGCGAGGAAAGCGCGCGCACGGGCATCCCGAACCTCAAGGTCGGCTACAACAAGGTCTTCGGCTACTTCATCGAGGTGAGCCGGGGCAATCTCAATCTCGTGCCGGCGGACTACGAACGCAAACAGACACTGGTCAATGCCGAACGCTTCGTGACGCCGCGGCTGAAATCGCGCGAGGAGGAAATCGTTACCGCGCAGGAACGGATGCAAAAACTCGAATACGACCTCTTCGTGGCGCTCCGCGAACGTGTGGCTGCCGAGGCGCGGCGCATCCAGGAAACGGCCGACGCGATGGCGACGGTGGATGCGCTGCTGTCGTTTGCGGAAGTCGCGGCCACGAAGGGCTACTGCAAGCCGACGGTGGACACCTCGAACGAACTGCGCATCCGCGATGGACGGCATCCGGTCGTCGAGGATTTGATGTCCCGCGGCGATTTCGTGCCGAACGACACCGTGCTCGATCCGTCATCGGCCTTCCTGCAGATCGTGACGGGGCCGAACATGGCGGGCAAGTCCACGTACCTGCGCCAAGTGGCGCTGATCGCGTTGATGGCGCAAATCGGCAGTTTCACGCCGGCGGCGGAAGTCCGCGCAGGCGTCGTGGACCGCATCTTTACCCGCGTGGGCGCGTCGGACAACCTCGTGCGCGGCGAAAGCACGTTCATGGTCGAGATGATCGAAACCGCGAACATCCTGAATTCGGCTTCCGAACGCAGCCTGATCGTGCTCGACGAAATCGGGCGCGGGACCAGCACCTTCGACGGGATCAGCATTGCGTGGTCCGTGGCCGAGCACATCCACGATCACATCCGCGCGAAGACACTCTTCGCCACGCATTACCACGAATTGACCGATCTCGCCAACAAACTCGAACACGCGAAAAACGTGAACGTCGCCGTGCGCGAATGGGGCGGCAAGGTCGTGTTCCTGTACCGTATCGTGGACGGCGGCGCGGACCACAGTTACGGCATCCAGGTCGCCAAACTCGCGGGATTGCCGCCGCCCGTCATCGAACGCGCGCGCGGCATCCTTGAAAGCCTCGAAGCGGGCAACCCGGCCTCCGTGGGCTTGCCGCAGCAGATGTATCTATTCGGACCCGAAACGCCGTCCGCTGAACCAAGCGCCGTCGAAAAGGAACTCGAGTCCACCGATATTGACGCGCTCAGTCCCCGCGAGGCACTTGAATTCCTCTACCACCTCAAGCACCTGTCGAACAAGCCCAGACGGTGATCCCACATGCGACAGGGGGGCGGCGTCCCCGACAACCCTCCCCGACGACCCTCACCGTTACACGTTTGATGTTTGGGGCGGCGGAAAAGCGGCAAAATGCCGCTTCTACCGTAGACGCGGCATCCTTGCCGCGTTCCTTGCACGTGGATTTAGCGCTGAACGCGCGGGTTTGCATGATGCGGGGCAAATTGCTACCCTGTCGCGAATGATTGACTGCGGTATCGGGTCCTTTGGAGATATTTCATGACGGGGTTCACGGTTCTCGACTGGGTCATATTGGTGGTGTATTTTTTGGCGATGGCTTCGATGGGTCCGATTTTTGCCCGGCGGGGCCGCACCACGGAAGGCTATTTTCTGGGGAACCGCTCGTTTCCGGGCTGGCTGATCGGCCTGTCCATGTTCGCGACGTCCATCAGTTCCATTACGTTCATGGCGTATCCGGCGGATGCCTACAAGACGGCCTATCTTCGTTTCCTTCCCTGTTTGATGCTTCCGTTGGGCGTGTTTCTGGCTTCCCTGATCTTTCTGCCGTTTTACCGCAAGGCGCACGTGGTGTCGGCGTTTGAGTATCTCGAAGGCCGGTTCGGTCCGGGTGTTCGCCTGTATGCGGCGCTGATGTTCGTGTTCGGCCAGTTGATCCGGCTGAGCCTCATCCTGTATCTCGTGTCGCTGCTGGTGCGGCAGATGACCGGGCTGGACCCGTATGTGTGCATTCTCATCGGGGGCGTCATTACGTCGTTCTACACGATCATGGGCGGCATCGAAGCGGTCATCTGGACCGATTTTTTTCAGTCGTTCCTGCTGTGGGGCGGTGGCTTCGCCTGCCTGTTTCTGGCCGTCTATCACATTGACGGCGGGCTGGCCACGGTGATCAAGACGGCGTTCGAGGACGGCAAATTCATGCTGGGCGACCTCAATTCGGCCACGGGGTCGCTCGAACGGGCGGCGTGGGGCTTTTCGCTGACGGAAAAGACCGTGCTGATGATGCTTCTGGTGGGGTTGACGGGCTGGCTGACGGAATACAGCAGCAACCAGAACGTGATCCAGAAATATTGCGCGTCGAAAAATCCGCGCGAGGCCACCAAGGCCATCTGGATTTGCTGCCTGTGCAGCGTGCCGACATGGGCGTTCTTCATGTTTCTCGGCACCACCCTATACGTCTTTTTCAAGTTTCATCCCACGCCGGAGGCAACGGCCATGCTGACCGGCGCGCAGAAGGCCGATCAGATCCTTCCCTATTTCGTGGTGAAATATTTGCCGCCCGGCGTTTCGGGGCTGGTGATTGCGGGGGTGCTGGCCGCGGCCATGTCGTCGCTGTCGTCGAGCATCAACGCCGTGTCGGCGGTCAGCATCGTGGACATCTACAAGCGGCACGTGGCCCGGAACGCCTCCGAACGCAACTACGTCATCGCGGCCAAGGCGGTTTCGATGGGCGCGTCGGTGTTCATGGTGGGCGGCGCCGCAGCCCTCATGATGGCCAACAGCAAGACGCTTCAGGACACGGCCACCAAATTGGGCGCGCTGACGGCGGGCGGCTTGCTGGGCCTGTACCTGCTGGGCTTCCTGACCAAGCGCGGGGACGGGCGGGCCGTGGCGGCGGGCATCGTCTGCACGTTGATCTTCTCGGCATGGATAAGCCTCCTGGAATTGGGCTGGGTCACGAAGGACGTCATGCAGACCGCGTGGGGCCTGCCGGCCGGCCTGGCGCAGTGGCTGAGCAAGCCGATCGACACCTATTATGCGGGCATGGTGGGCAATCTCCTCATGTTCGTTGTTGCGTTCGCATTGGCCGGCCTGTGGTGGTCCAAGCCGCGCGATCTCACCAACCTGACCGTATGGACGACGGACGACACGCCCTTGAAATGACACGGGAACAGGATGGATCCTTGGAACAGCGGGCGTTGTTGACGGCGGAACGCGGAGTGTCGGCGGCATGAAAATCACCCTGGGCATCAACACGGGTTTTGCGATCAACCGGTTTCCGGAACCGGCGGACTGGATTGGCGTCGTTTCCGACGAACTGGGCCTCGACACGGTCCAGTTCACGGCGGATTTGCTGAATCCCTTTTTGCCGGAATCGCTGGTTGCCCGCGAAGCGGAAACGATCCGCGATCTATGCGCGCGAAAGGGCGTGCGGATTGAAACGACGTTTACCTCGGCCTTCACGCGCGTCAACCACGTCCTGCATCCCAACGAGGCGATCCGGCGGGTCTGGATTGACTGGTTCAAGCGGTTCGCCCGTCTTTCGCGCGCATTGGGCGCGGAAGGCATGGGCAGTCATTTCGGCATCCTCAGTGTTCGGGACAACGCGGATCCGGCGCGCCGGGCCGAACGCATCGAGCAGGGCATTGCCGCGTGGCGCGAGATTGCGCACCACGCCGGGGAAGCGGGGCTGCGTTATCTGATGTTCGAGCCGATGTCCATTCCGCGCGAACTCGGCGAAACCATCGCGGAAACGCGCGGCCTGCTGGCGCGGTGCGTGGAAGGTTTCGCGATTCCGATGCGGCTGTGCCTCGACGTGGACCACGGCGACGTCACGTCCGCGAATCCCGACGACACCAATCCGCATGCGTGGCTGCGCGCGTTCGCGAAGGTCAGCCCCTGCATTCATATCAAGCAAAGCCTTCGCGACAAGGGGGGGCATTATCCGTTCGTATCCGAGTATAATGCGCGCGGAAAAATCGTGCCCGGGGAAATCCTGGCCACGCTGCGCGAGTCAGGCGCCGAATCCTGCGCCTTGCTGCTGGAGATATCGCACCGCGAACGCCTGCCCATGGACGCGCGGGTCGTCGCGGATTTGAAGGAATCGGTGGAATACTGGCGTCCGGCGATCGATCGGTTCAACGCCGGATTGTCTTGAACGGGAGTGGAACATGCGGAAACACATCGTTTTGCTTGGACTGGCGATCCTTGTTCCGGCCTCCGCCCAGGCGGGCATGGCCACGCTGTATCGGGACACGTGGGGCGTCCCGCACATTTTTGCGGACACGCTCGCCGACGGCGCGTACGCCCTCGGTTATGCGCAGGCGGAGGATCGCCTGGAAGACTTGTACAAGAACATCCGGACCGCGACGGGTACGATGGCGGAAGCGTTCGGCGACGAAGGGGACATTCTCGAGATTGACTACGCGATGCGCCTCATTCGCAACGCGGAACGGTGCCAAGAATACTGGAACAAGGCGCCGGCCCATTTGCGCTTGATCGCCGAGCGTTTCATGGAAGGCGTCAAGGCGTATGTGGCGGAGCACCCCGAAAAGAACCCGCCGTTTGCCACGGAACTGCACGGATGGCAATGCGCGGCCATTGGACGCGTCATGATCCTGCAGTGGCCGCTGGGCACGATCCAGGATGATCTCCACAACAAGAAGGAAGCGCCCCCGTTCGGTTCCAACGCCTACGCCGTTGCGCCGTCGCGGTCGGCGGACGGATGCCCAATCCTGATGACCGATCCGCACCTGACGTGGGAAGGGCTGGCGGTCTTTTACGAGGCGCGGATGCATGTCCGGGAAGGCGACCTCTGCGGCTATTTCCTCGTCGGATCGCCCTTGCCGGCGCTGGGCCACAACGCGCATGTGGCATGGGCCTGCACCACGGGCGGACCCGACACCTCGGATGTCTACATGGTCAAACTGAACCCGCAAAACCTGTTTCAGTACGAATACGAGGGCGCGTGGAAGACCTTCGACGCGGCCGCGATTACCATCAATGTCAAGGACAAGGGCCCCGTCGTCAAACCGGCGCTGTATTCGGTGTACGGCCCGCTGGTCGAGGAACCGGACGAGGCGAAAGGCATCGCCTACTGCGGCGCCTCGCCCTACATTGATCAGATGGGCGTGTTCGAGCAGATGTACAACATGCTCTTGGCGAAGAACTGCGACGAATTTTACGCCGCGCTCGGCATGAATCAGTTGATGGAGCAAAACATTCTGTTCGCGGATCGCGACGGAAACATCCAGTACGTGCGCAACGGCTGCACGCCGATCCGGCCCGAAGGCGTGAATCCCGCCGCGCCGATTCCCGGCGGAACGAACGACACGCGCTGGCGGGGGTTCCACGACATCCGGGATTTGGTGCAGATCAAAAATCCGCCGCAGGGTTATTTCCAGAACTGCAATTGCAGCCCCGCAGTCATGATGAGGGATTCGCCGATGACGGCGGACAAGTACAAGCCCTATATTTTCAACGTGTCATGGGACAAGCAGAGCCCGCGAGGGGCGCGGCTGCTCGAATTGCTCGACGCGGATGATTCGGTCACCCAAGATGAAGCCATCGCCTACACGCTCGACGTGTACGACATCCTTGCCAAACCGTGGCAAGCGGCGCTGGCGGCCGCTTCCACCGGCGGCGGCGCCGCCCGGATGAGCGAACCGGACATCGCCCAAACCGTCCAGGCGATCCTGGAATGGGACGGCCGGTATGTGAAGGATTGCGCGATCTGCACCGTGGTCAAATTCTGGCGGCTGAAATGCGAGAAGGACATTGACATCGTGGCCGTGGCGGACGGACAGCCGCTGTCCGAAGCCGATCAGGCCGCGATGATCGATCGGCTTGCCGAGACCCTTGCCGATCTGAAAAACAAATACGGCTCGGCGGAAGTGAAATGGGGCGATATCCACCGAATCGGACGCGGCGGAAAGTATTTCCCGTGCGACGCGGGCGATTTCGGCGGAGGAAAGGACAAGCGCAACCTCACGGAGACGGTCTTCGACGTGGCGATGCGCGAGGAGGAAAAAGGATCGGGCCGGTACGTCGCGTACAACGGGAGCGGTTCGCTCATGATCTCGTTCTTGCACAAGGACGGCATCGAGTCGTATAGTCTGGTCGCGTGGGGACAAAGCGGCGATCCGAATTCGCCGCATTACGTGGATCAGTCCGAAAAATTGTACAGCCCACGCAAAATGAAACCGACGTGGTTCAGGAAGGAAGAGTTGTTCAAGAATGTGGAATCGGAAAAGACGCTGAACGTACCGTGAAGCAGGCCATCAACGAATTTGACGTACTTGCCGACGTCATCCGGAAACATTACGATCTGGGCGAAGTGGAAACGCCCCGGCAATTGGAGGACGCCCACCAGCGGCGGCACCGCAAACTGGTGGTCAACACGTCCGCCGGAAAATTTCTCGTCAAGACATACCGGCGCGATCCGGTGATCCTCGATTCGCTCCGCTTTCAGCACCGCCTGTCGGATCATCTCGCCGAAAACGGCATCGCTGTGGCGCGCATCCAACGAGCCAAGGACGGCAAAGGAATCGTCGAACTCGACACATGGGCGCTTGAACTGCAGGCGTTCGTGACGGGCGAGCCGATGCAGATTTCCCAGGAAACCCTCCGGATCGCCGCCGAGACCCTCGGCCGTTTCCATCACGTTTGCCGGGATTTTCCATGCCCGCCGCGCGATGCGCGCATGTGGCGGTTCAGCGAGGTCCCGCGGGCCTCTTTCGGCCAATTGTACGAACTCGCGAAGACCCAGGGCGACGAAAACGTCGCCACGGACTGTTGCAACGACCTGGCGCTGTTTCTTCACGAAGCGGCGCAAAAACTGAACTGGGATGCGCGCAACAATTTCGAGACGGGATTGATCCACGGCGACTATCACGGCGGCAACCTGCTCTTCGACGGCAACCGGCTGACGGCCTTGATCGATCTTGAATTCGCGGGGGCCGGCTGCTATCTCGAAGACCTCGCGTACGCGCTGTCCAACCTTTGCATCCGGACGGCATTCGCCGATGACAGGCTGTCCTATCGCACCAACTTGCTGCTTGACAATTACACACGATTCCGATCGCTATCCTACCAGGAGGAAGTGGCGCTGTATTACGCCGTCGGCATCAAGCACGTGGCGACGGTGTCCTATCAACTCGTGCAACTGGGCGGCGAACTGGCGGGCTTGAACGCCATCGAATGGATGCAGCGCCTGCGCCAACAGTGCGCGTGGCTCGCGCAACGCGCCGCCAAGCGCTAGTCGAATTGCCGATCCGTCGCCTCCGCGTTTTTCTTTCGCGCGCGCCTTGCGCAACGAGGCGAAATCCGCCCCCGAAAAAAAGCGGGAAATAATTTGCACTTCAAGTGTTGATGTGTTATATTGTTGTTTGTGTTCTAGAGATGGATAGTCCATCAACGGTTGCACGACACGGACAAAATGTCCCGGGCAGACCAGGGATTCGGCCCGAACACAACGAATCCTTCGGAGAAGAGAACAAAATGGCACGTGGTACAGTAAAGTGGTTCAATGATGACAAAGGGTACGGGTTCATCACGCCGGATGACGGAGGCAACGATTTGTTTGTCCATCATTCCAACATCCAGATGGGCGGGTTCAAGAGCCTGAAGGATGGCCAAGTCGTTCAATACGAAGCGGCGCAGGGCAAGAAAGGCCCCGAAGCGACAAACGTGACCGCCCTCTAGACGGACGGAGATACACTTGTCGAAAGCCCCAGTCTCGGCTGGGGCTTTTCCTTTATCCGCATGCCGGCAACAGGCCTGCAAGAAAAAAGCCTCCCGCGTTGAATTGCGGGAGGCTTGGGACGTGGCGCCGGATCGATCAGAACTTGATCTTCGTTTCGAAGAAGAGGTGATCCGCATCGTCGGTGAAGACCGGCCGTGTAAGGCCGTTCGTCAGGATGAAGGCCGTGCCGTCTTCCAGCGCATCCAGCGCGAATAGATGGCAATAGCCGGCGCCGAAACTGAGATCCGGGGAGTAGTCGTATGTGCCGGAAAGCATCAATTCGCATGCGGCATCGCTGCTCCCGCCGAAGTCTTCGACCACGCCGAAGTAGGCGCCGCACAGTTGCAATTTGATCTTTTCGCAGGGCGTCACCCCCACGCCGGCCCGGCCGACCCAGCAGTTCGACAGATCGACATTGGCCACATCCAGAAACATGTCGTATTCCCACGCCGAGAACAGGCGGTTGAACGGCGCGTCGTCGTTGTTGTCGTTGACGCCCTCGAAGAAGGCGAATCCGAGGAATGGACGGGGCGACCATCCCGTGTCGAACGTGTAGCCGGCTTCAAGATTCGCGCCCCACGCATCCGACGAGGCGCCGAGATAGTCAATCCGTTGATACGCGGCCTCGGCGTCGAAATCGAACGCGCCGATCGTTCCGGCGCCGCGCAGACCGAACGTGTGGACGTCCAGGCTGCCCTTTACGCCCAACGTCGCGGCGTCGCGCACGAACATCCAGTACGCGTCGAGGGTCACGTCCTGGATGCCCAGATAACTGCCGTACAAGGCGTAGAAATCGGCGTCGCCGTCCTCGAAATTCGGGCTGTTTTCGGCCAGTTTGGCCGCAACGGCGTCCACGCTGAATTGGTCCGTGGCATAGGTCAGGCGCAGCGCGTCGAACGACACGCCGAAGGGATAGTTGCCCTCGTTGGCGAGTCCGACCAGCCAGCCGCTGCCGAACTCGATTTCCTGGCGTCCGATGCGGGCCCGAAGCGCCGTGCCCCACATCTCCCTGGCCTCGATGTAGGCTTGGAAAATGGCCGGATCGCCATTGGGTCCCAGAAACGCATTGTCGGGATGGGCCGGGCCGCGGTAGTCCACGCCGGTCAGGTAATTGCTGCGGAAATCCTCGCCCCAGACGCTGTAGTCATCCACTTCGATGAACACCGACACATTGTCCGTGAAGTCCGCGCTTACATTCAGGCGCGTGCGCTGCTCGACGAACGCAAGGTCGTTCTGTCCCGAATCCCGCATGTTGAACCAGTCGTTGCCGCGGATGTAGATGGATCCGCCGACCTGCACGTTTTGCAGGTCCGCAAAAGCCGGAGCCGCCAGCGCCGCGAGTAAAGTTAGTGCAATGGTGATACGCATTGTTCGTCTCCCTTTGATAATCCAGTTTGCGAAAGTCCGCGGCCGCCCGGCCGCGTCTCCGCGCGATCGTACTCATCATACAACACCGGTCCGGCGGCCCGGAAGCAACGATTCCGTTTCGTGTGCATCCCTCCCTTCGGCTCCTACATTCGGGCGCACCGCCGATGGAACGATCGAGGAAACATTTACGGGGTGCGCGTATTTGCACGATCCGAGCAGACGGGAGCACCGGACCGCGTACACGGGCACGCCGTGTTTCCAATCCCCTTACGTTTCCTTCCATGCGATCCACTGCCGTTAAAAATCTTATCAAATATCGGCTCGTGTTTCAAATCGTCGTTTCGACCGTAATCCCCGGCTAAGGAAGCGATTGGGGCGGGTCATGTCAAATTGAGTCGG